>NZ_JBEXZS010000087.1:0-77126 GCF_040593685.1 Methylobacterium sp. EM32
CCCGCCGGGCCAGCTCCCATCGTCTAGCGGTCTAGGACGTCGCCCTCTCACGGCGAAAACAGGGGTTCGAGTCCCCTTGGGAGCGCCACCGGCCGGAGATCTCTTCGAGCCTTCTCGCGCTACGCTGGTTCTTCTTCGGTAGGACGAAGCTCGAATTTGACCTCACTGGCGTAGAACGATTCGGTGAGGCCGATCGAGGTGCCGAACGCGATCTCGATGTCGTCTGCGGCGGGCCCTTCGCAGGTCGGCCATTCGGATCGGTCCGGGGTCGCAGGCAGGCGTCTGACGGTCAGCTCCGAGATGATGGATACCGCGTCGCCCGTCAGGCTCAGTCCGGTGACGCGGCGCATGTGGATCACCACCTGCGCGTGCCGGTCGAGGATGAAATACCCGTTCTCGTCGATCTCGTCCGTCATCCGGAACGCCTTGAGCACGATCGACGCGCTGCCGTCCGCAATGGTGATGCCGTCCAGGGTCGCGTCGTGGAAGCTCGGGCAGAACCCGAACCAGTCGATGACGGCTTGTCCGCCCGGGAGGGGCGCGAAGAGCGCCTTGTCGGTGGGGTACCACGCGCGATCGTCAGCCACGATTGCAGTGACTCCGTTACCTTGGACAGCGTCGCAAGCTCACGGCCCGCTTGAGGGACTGCGCCAATTGATCTGCGCACACGCCGTTATCTTACTATGTCATCCCGAGTCTCGTCTAAGACGAGAACCCGGGATCCATAAACGCCGACCTACCTGAATGAGGCGGAACGCGGCCCGCACCGTCCTGCATCGTCAGCGGTTATGGATCCCGGGTTCCGCTGCGCGGCCCCGGGATGACATCGAGGACTTCAATCCGGTCGGCCCAATCAAACAGAACCTCAATGCTCGTGCCCGTGCTCGTGCGTATGCTCCGGCAACGTCAGCCCGAAATGGCTCACCAGATCCTGCACCTGCGCCGGGGTCAGGTGGCGCGGGTTGAGGTTGCGCAGGAGCAGGTAGAGCTTGGCCGTCTCCTCCAGCTCCTCGGTGGCGAAGACCGCGGCCTCGAGGTCCTCGCCGGCTACCACCGGCCCGTGATTGGCGAGCAGCACGGAGGAGTATTGCCCGGCCAGGCCCCGGATCGCGTCCGCCACCGCCGGGTCGCCGGGACGGTAATAGGGCACCAGGGCGACCGCGCCGGCCCGCATCAGGCTGTAGGGGGTGAGCGGCGGCAGCACCGCGCGGGGATCGATCTCCGGCAGCATCGAGACCGCGACGGCGTGGGTCGAGTGGAGGTGGACGATCGCCCGCGCGGAAGCCCGGCTGTCGTAGAGGGCGCCGTGGAGCGGAATCTCCTTGGTGGGCTTGTCGCCGGACAAAAGCTGCCCGTCGCGGTCGAGGCGGGAGATCCGGGCTGGGTCGAGGAAGCCGAGCGAGGCGTTGGTCGGCGTCACCAGCCAGCCGCCGTCGTCGAGGCGCAGCGAGATGTTGCCCGACGAACCCGGCGTCAGGCCGCGCTCGAACAGCGAGCGGCCGAAGCGGCAGATCGCCTCGCGCAGGGAGGATTCGCTCTTGCCCGATCCAATCGTCACGCCGTCGCTCCCTCGATCAGCTCGAAGCCGAGATCCACCACCGTCGCCGGGCCTCCGGTGCAGAGGAGCCGGGCCGCCGTCGCGCCGGCCTCGACCCGCGGGGTGCGGATGGTGGCGAGCGGCTGCGGCATCAGCCGGCCGACATCGAGGCCGTTATAGCCGAACAGCGCCAGCCGTCCCGGCACAGAAAGGCCGTGGGCGAGGCAGTGGAAGTAGCCGCCGAGCGCCATGTCGTCGTTGGAGAAATAGGCTGCGTCGAGGTCCGGCACACGGGCGAGCAGGGTCTCCAGCCCGTGTCGGCCGGCCTCGACGGAGGACGGGCTCGCTACCCGCTCCTCGCCGGCGAGCGCCAGCCCGGCCGCGCCCAAGGCGTCGCGAAAGCCGGCATAGCGCTTGGCGGCGCGCTTATCCTTGGTCAGGTCGTGGCCGATATAGCCGATGCGACGATAGCCGCGGCCGGCGAGGTGGCGGGCGCTCGCCTCGCCGGCCGCTCGGTTGGAATAGCCGACCACGATGTCGAGCCCCGGCCCGTCGACGTCGAGGAGCTCGGCCACCCGCACTCCGCTGGCGAGCAGCCGCCGCCGCGTACCCGAATTGTGCTCGAGCCCGGTGACGATCAGCCCGGCCGGGCGCCAGCTCAGCAGCGAGCCGACCACCGCCTCCTCCTTGTCCTGATCGTAGTCGGTGACGGCGATGACCGACTGGAAGCCCTCCTGCTCCAGGGCGGCGGTCGCGCCGCGCAAGAGGTCCGGGAAGACGATGTTGGTGAGCGACGGGATGACGATGCCGATCAGCCGCGAGCCGGTGGAGGCCAGCGTCCCGGCGATGCGGTTCGGCACGTAGCCGAGGCGCGCCACCGCCGCCTCGACCCGGGCGCGCGTCTTCTCCGAGAACGAGCCGTGGCTGCGCAGGACCCGCGACACCGTGCTCTCGCCGACCCGCGCCTCGCGGGCGACGTCCGCGAGCGTGATCGGGCGGCGGCCGATCCCCTCCCGCAACGTCTCCTCGTCGGCCGCGAAGGCCTCGTTGCCCCCCTCGTCCATCCGCCCTCCCGTCTCGCCCGGCACCTTGTCACGGCGGCTCGGGAAAGCCACGATGTCACGGTTCCCGGGCCGGCTCAACGGATCCATGATCCGGATTGGCAGCGCTGCCACATCGATGCTAGAGCTAGGGGCGATGGCGCGGCGTCAGATCGCGCAGATCCGGGCCGGTCACGGTCCGCAGGGAGGATACGGCATGAGCGACACCCCCGCCCGCGTCGCGGTGATCGGCCTCGGTTCGATGGGCTACGGCATGGCGCAGGCCCTGCGCCGGGCCGGCCTCGACGTCGCCGGCAGCGACGTCACGTCCGACAATGTGGCGCGTTTCGCCTCCGAGGGCGGCCGTGGCGCCGCGAGCGCGGCCGAGGCGGCATCGGATGCCGGCATCGTGGTCTGCGTCGTCGTCAACGCCGCTCAGACCGAGGCGGTGCTGTTCGGGCCCGGCGGCGTCGCCGAGGCGATGCCGAACGGCGCGGTGTTCGTCTCTTGCGCCACGATGGATCCGGAGATCGCCCGCCGCCTCGCCGCCCGGCTCGAGGCCACCGGCCGCCACTACCTCGACGCGCCGATCAGCGGCGGTGCCCAGCGCGCGGCGCAGGGCGAGCTGACGATCCTGGCCTCCGGCAGCGCGGCGGCCTTCGCGCAGGCGAAGCCCGCCCTCGACGCCATGGCGGCCAAGCTCTACGAGCTCGGCGACGCCGCCGGCCAGGGCGCGGCCTTCAAGATGATCAACCAGCTGCTCGCCGGCGTGCACATCGCCGCGGCGAGCGAGGCGATGGCCTTCGCGGCCCGTCAGGGGCTCGACCTGCGGAAGGTCTACGAGGTGATCACGGCGTCTGCCGGCAATTCCTGGATGTTCGAGAACCGGATGCCGCACGTGCTCGACGGCGATTACGCCCCGCGCAGCGCGGTCGACATCTTCGTCAAGGACCTGGGCATCGTGCAGGACATGGCCCGGACCCAGAAGTTCCCGGTGCCGGTGGCGGCCGCCGCGCTCCAGATGTTCCTGATGGCCGCCGGCGCCGGCATGGGCCGCGACGACGACGCCTCGGTGGCGCGGATCTACGCGCAGGTGACGGGGACGGCCCTGCCGGGCGGGGCAGGCTGACGCTCTTCGGGCGATACGAATACTTATCCCACCCTTGACCTCATCCTGAGGTGCCGGCCGATCGAAGATCGGTTGGCCTCGAAGGAGGCCTCCAGAAGGCTCTGTGATCCCTGGAGGCCTCCTTCGAGGCTGCTACGCGGCACCTCAGGATGAGGTCGCGGGTGGGAGGTGCTGCCAGGGAGCCGTCAGGGCTCAACCAGATGCGCCGCGCCCGGACGTGCGCCGGTGCTGACGAGGGAGGATCATCATGCCGCGCTTCGCCGCGAACCTGACCCTGATGTTCACCGAAGTCCCGTTCCTCGATCGCTTCGCGCAGGCCGCCGAGGCGGGGTTCGAGGCGGTCGAGTTCCTGTTTCCCTACGACCATCCGCCCGAGGCGATCGGCGAGCGCTTGAACGCGCACCGCCTGACCCAGGCCCTGTTCAACCTGCCCCCCGGCGACTGGGCCGCCGGCGAGCGCGGCCTCGCGGCCCTGCCCGACCGGTTCGAGGAGCTGAAGGGCGGCGTCGAGACGGCGCTCGGTTACGCCCGCGCGACGGGCGTCAAGCGCCTGCACCTGATGGCCGGCATGGCCGATCGCACCGACCGGCGAGCGCAGGATTCCTATCGCCGCGCCGTCGCCTGGACGGCGGAGCGCCTGCAAAAGGCAGGCCTCGACCTCGTCCTCGAGCCGATCAACGCCCGCAACATGTCGGGCTACTTCCTCAACGATTTTGCTTACGCCGCCGACCTGATCCGCGAGCTGGCGCTGCCGAACCTGAAGCTCCAGTTCGACCTCTACCATTGCCAGATCCTGCACGGCGACGTGACCATGCGGTTGCGCGCGCTGATGCCGATCGTCGGCCACGTCCAGACCGCGAGCGTGCCGGAGCGGCACGAGCCCGGCAGCGGCGAGATGAACGACGCCTTCCTGTTCGCCGAGCTCGACCGGCTCGGCTATGACGGCTTCATCGGCTGCGAGTACAATCCGCGGGCCGGCACGCGCGAAGGGCTCGGCTGGTTCGCCCCCTACAAGGGAGCACGGACATGACCCTGGCGCTGGGCTGCATCGCCGACGACTATACCGGCGCCTCCGACCTCGCCAACACCCTGACCAAGGCGGGACTGCGCACGGTCCAGACTATCGGGGTGCCGGCGGACGATCTCGCGCTGCCCGAGGTCGACGCCGTGGTGGTCTCGCTCAAGAGCCGCTCGATCCCCGCCGGGGAAGCGGTGGCGCGCTCGCGCGAGGCCGCGGCGTGGCTGAACGCCCGGGGCGCCGGCCACCTGCTGTTCAAGGTCTGCTCGACCTTCGATTCGACCGATGCCGGCAATATCGGCCCGGTGACGGACGCCCTGCGCGCGGATGCCGGCGAGGCGATTGCCCTCGTCACCCCGGCCTTCCCGGAGACGGCGCGCACGGTCTATCTCGGCCACCTCTTCGTCGGCGCGGTGCCGCTCGCGGAGAGTCCGCTGAAGGACCACCCGCTCAACCCGATGCGGGATTCGAACCTCGTGCGGGTGCTGGCGCGCCAGAGCCGGTCCGACGTCGGGCTGATCGACCTCGCGACGGTGGCGCTGGGCGCGGAGGCGGTGAGCGCCCGGCTCGACGCGCTCGCCCGCGAGGGCAAGGGGGCGGCCATCGCCGACGCGGTGCTCGACCGCGACCTCGCGGTTCTGGGTGCGGCCGCCCTCACGCGAAAGGTGTCGACCGGCGCCTCGGGCCTGGGCCTCGGCCTCGCCCGCGCGCTCGTCTCCTCGGGCCGGGTCGCGCCGGCGGCCGCGGAGTCCGACCTCGGCGGGCCGATCGGCGGCCCGGCGGCCTGCCTCGCCGGCAGCTGCTCGCAGGCGACGCTCGGGCAGATCGCCCGGGCCGAGGCCGCGATGCCGGTGCGCCGCCTCGATCCGGCGCGGCTGCTCGCCGGCGCGGACGAGGCCGGCGCGGCGCTGGCCTGGGCGAAGGAGCGGATCGGCGACGGTCCGGTGCTGATCGCCAGCAGCGCCGGCCCGGAGGACGTGGCCGCGGTCCAGGCCAAGTACGGCCGCGACGCCGCCGGCCACGCCATCGAGGCCGCGATGGCGCGGATCGCCGAGGGGCTGGTCGCCCACGGCGTGCGCCGCCTGGTGGTGGCGGGGGGCGAGACCTCCGGCGCCGTGGTCGACCGCCTCGGTCTGCCGGCCTTCCGCGTCGGCCCCGAGATCGCCGCCGGCGTGCCGGTCCTGCGCACCACCGACCGGGACATGTGGCTGGCGCTCAAGTCGGGCAATTTCGGCGGGCCGGACTTCTTCGCCGATGCGCTGAAGTTGATGCCGTAGTGTCGTTGCGCGGCCCGGCCGGGCTCCGTCCGGTCAGGTCGCGCGGGCCTCGGAGCGGCGGGGCTGCATCACCAGCCTTACCTCAAGGTCGCCGTCTAGCTTCTCCAGGATCGTCATCAGCCGGTCGAGGGTGAAGCGCCGCAGCTGGCCGTTGCGGATGCAGGAGAAATCGCTATGCGCCACCCCCGTCGCAGCCTCGGCGTCGCGGATGGTGAGGCCACGCCCGTCGAGCGTCCGGATGATCTGCGCGGCGATGAGGGTGCGTGCCTGTTCGAGATCCGGATGCGGGCGCTTCAGGTCGCGATAGACGTTCCCGCTTCCGTGGACGAGGTCGAGATCGTCGTTGCTCATCGTAAGGCCTCCTGCACTCTCCTTACGTAAGATCATGGATCACGTCATACGACCCTCGCTCGTTCTTTTCTGGAACAAATGAAGCGCGGGATCCCCTCTCCCGTGTGGGAGAGGGGTAGGGGTGAGGGTGACACGCCGCAGTGTGAAGCTCTAACCGTTGTGCTGGCAGCTCAACGTTTGGTGCCAGACTCAGAGCCGTAGCACCCTCACCCCCGACCCCTCTCCCACACGGGAGAGGGGAGACGCGCTCTGTCCTAATGCGATCAGGTCCGGAAAATATCGCGTCACGGCTCACCCTGCCCCTCCGCCTCTTCCCCCTCGGGCGCGGCGGGCGGCGGCACCGGCCGCGGCGCCACGCTCGGCACCGGCGCGACAACCACCGGCGGCGCAGGCGCCGCCACGACCGGCGCCGGCCGCCACGGCCGCGTCTCTCCCGGCCGCTTGGCGGTCTCGATCACCGGGCCGTCGGTGGTGAAGCGCAGGGTCGTCGCCCCGTGCGCCGCCAGGAATGTCTTGTCGAGGATGTGCGAAGCGGCGCAGCCCGGCGGCGCCGGCAGCCGGCTCACCACCACGGTCGCGCGGGCGCAATCCTCCGGAAAGGCGCGCTTGTCGCGGACCAGCGCCACGCTGACGCCCCGGGGCCCGTGGCCGACGCAGCCGAGCTTGTCGCAGCGGGCGCCGGCGGTGAGCCCGGGATCGTCGCGGGAGCGGCCGTCGCCGTCGGCCTTGAGCCACTGTTCGAGCACGAAGGCGGGGGGCCGCCCCAGAACCACGAGGCGCCCGTCCGCCCCGCGCAGGGCCGCGCCGCCGCCCTCGCGGTCGACATAGAGGTCGCGGCGCTCCGGCGACGCCGCCAGCGCGAGGCCGAGGAGGCCGGGGGCGAGGCCGAGCCAGCGCAGGCCGGAGACCGGCAGCACCAGGAGCAGCAGGGCCACGCTCATCAGCCCCAGCGCCTCCGGGCCGAAGGCCGGCAGCACGACCGTCGCCCGGTCGAAGCCCTGGATCCAAGTCGAGATGTCGAGCATGCCGCGCACGGCGAGCCCCATCGCCCACCAGACCGGCCGGTCGAGGGCGAAGGGATAGGCCAGGATGCCGAGCACCGCCGCCGGCATCACCACCAGCGAGACGAGCGGCAGGGTCAGCGCGTTGCCGACGACGCCGAAGGGCTGCACGGTCTGGAAATGGTAGGTGGCGAAGGGCGCGGTGGCGACCTGCGCCACGAGGGTGGTGGCCAGCGTGCCGATCACCGTGGCGAGGCACCAGGCGAGCGCCCGGGTGACCGGCCCTGCCCCCTCCGGGTTCCACAGCCGCCCGTCGATCAGCTTCGCGCAGGCGATGAGCCCGGCCACCGCCCCGAACGACATCTGGAAGCTCGGGCCGAGCAACCCGTCCGGCTCGCGGGTGAGCGAGATCAGGGCGGCGAGCGCGAGGTTGCGCAGGCTGAGCGCCGGCCGGTCGACCAGGATCGCGCCGAGCATCACCAGGGTCATCACCAGGGAGCGCTCGGCGGCGAGGTCCCAGCCCGAGAAGGCACAGTAGGCGGTGACCCCGAGCATGGCGAGGCCGGCGGAGATCTTCTTGATCGGCCAAGCCAGCGCCAGGCCGGGGACCAGGGCGAGGAGCGCCCGGGCGAGCCAGAACACCACGCCGGCGGCCAGCACCATGTGCAACCCGGAGATCGACACGACGTGATAGATGCCGGCCGCCCGCAGGGCGTCGTTGGTCGGCTGGTCGATGAGGCCGCGCTTGCCGGTGACGAGGGCTGCCGCCACCGCGCCGGGTTGGCCGCCATTGGACTCGGCGATGCGGCGAGTGAGCGCGTTGCGGGCCTCGTCGAGGCCGGCGGCGAGGCGCAGGGCGAGCGGTGCGGGCTCCGGTGGCGGCTTCACCGCCGCCTGGCCGAGGAGCGAGCCGACGGCGCCGATCCCGCGAAAATACGCGTCGCGGGAGAAATCGTAGCCGCCGGGCCGGGCCGGCTCCGGCGGGGGCAGCAGGCGCGCCTTGGCCTCGATGTAGTCGCCGGGTTTCAGGTTGTCGGCGCGGCGGTACGAGACCCGCACCCGGGCCGGGCGCTCGGAGACGGGCATCTCGCCGAGCCGCAGGACGCGCACCACCAGCCGCGCGCCCTCCTCCCGCTCCTCCAGCGCCTCGACGAAGCCGTGGAGCGGCGCGATCACCGTGCGGGCGAGGACCGGCGCGGCGACGCTGGCGGTGCGGTAGGCGGCGGCGGAAAAGCCGAAGAACGCGAAGGCGGCAGCGAGCAGCAGGGCCGGCGCCACCGCCCGGGCGCGCAGGCCGAAGGCGGCCCCGGCGAGGACGAGCCCGGTGCCGAGCGGCGCGGCGAGCACGGCCGGGCCGTCCGCCACGGTGAGGAACAGGAGCGCCCCGCCACCGAAGGCGACGGCGAGCCAGGGAAACAGCCGGCGCTGCGCGGCCTCCTGCGCGAGGCCGGCGGAGAACCAGCCGCCCAAAGCCGGCAGCAGCAGCACGGGCGCCGGCATCGCGCGCAACCGGCGCGCCACGGCTCCCGTTCCTGCCCCCGGCCCCGCCATCCCGCGTCCCGACCCGACGAGGCTGCGCCCAACCGCCGCTGATCCCGCCGTGACGGGACGGCCCGGAAGACGGTTTCTTAACGGCTCGTCCCGCGCATGCTACAGGACCCGGCGCCGGCGGGTCGACTCGAGCAGCCCTGCCCTAACGGCCCCGGCCACACCGTTTTTTCGCTCTCACCCGGTTCACGTCGCGCATGTCCTCCGTCGTCACCCGCTTTGCCCCGTCGCCCACGGGCTTCCTCCACATCGGCGGGGGTCGCACGGCGTTGTTCAACTGGCTCTACGCCCGCCGGCACGGCGGCCGGATGCTGCTGCGCATCGAGGACACCGACCGCGAGCGCTCGACGCAGGGAGCCATCGACGCGATCCTCGACGGGCTCAACTGGCTCGGCCTCGATTGGGACGGCGACGTAGTCTACCAGTTCGCCCGGGCCGCCCGGCACCGCGAGGTGGCGGAGGGGCTGCTCGCGGCCGGCCGGGCCTATCACTGCTACGCCACGCCCGACGAGCTGACCGAGATGCGCGAGGCGGCCCGCCGCGAGGGCAAGCCGATCCGCTACGACGGCCGCTGGCGCGACCGCGACCCGTCCGAGGCCCCGGCCGGCGTCAAGCCGGTGATCCGGCTTCGCGCCCCCACCGACGGCGAGACCGTGGTCGAGGACGCGGTGCAGGGCCGGGTGGTGTGGCAGAACAAGGACCTCGACGACCTCGTCCTGCTGCGCTCGGACGGCACGCCGACCTACATGCTGGCGGTGGTGGTCGACGACCACGACATGGGCGTGACCCACGTCATCCGCGGCGACGACCACCTGACCAACGCGGCGCGCCAGACCCAGATCTACCAGGCGCTCGGCTGGGACGTGCCGAACATGTCGCACATCCCGCTGATCCACGGGCCGGACGGGGCGAAGCTCTCGAAGCGCCACGGGGCGCTCGGCGTCGACGCCTATCGCGACCTCGGCTACCTCCCGGTCGCTCTGCGCAACTATCTCGTGCGCCTCGGCTGGAGCCACGGCGACCAGGAGATTTTTTCCACCGAGGAGATGATCGCCGCCTTCGATCTCGGCTCGGTCGGGCGCTCGCCGGCCCGGTTCGACTTCGCCAAGCTCGAGAACCTGAACGGGCACTACATCCGCTCGTCCTCGAACGAGGCGCTGGTGGAGGCGATCGAGGCGATCCTGCCGACGCAAGGGCAGCGCTGGGGTCTCTCGGCTCCCCTCGATCCGGCCTTGCGGGAAAAATTCATCGCCGCGATGCCGGGACTGAAGGAGCGGGCCAAGACCCTGATCGAGCTCGTCGACAGCGCCTACTACCTCTACGCGCCGCGCCCGCTCGCCCTCGACGAGAAGGCGACCGGCCTCCTCGGCAATGGCGGGCGCGAGCGGCTGGCCGGCGCGCTCACGCACCTCGAAGCGTTGAACGAGTGGAGCGCCGCCTCGACCGAGGGTGCGGTGCGGCATTTCGCCGAGACCGCCGGGGTCAAGCTCGGACAGGTGGCCCAGCCCCTGCGGGCCGCGCTCACCGGCCGGACGACCTCGCCGCCGCTCTTCGACGTGATGGCGGTGCTCGGCCGCGAGGAGAGCCTGGAGCGCCTGCGCGAGCAGGTTGCAGCGTAGGGCCGACGGCACGCCCCTCGCGAATCCACCGTCGCGGGGGGCGATCCAAGCCCGATCCGAGGGCCTCTGAACAGATCATGAATTCTGTCACCCGTGCGGGGGGCCGCGGTTGATGCCGGTGCGACGATCCGCTAACCCGGTCGGCGAGTGAGCACCCGCAGCAAAGTCGCCGCCCTGCCCCGGGGGCCGCGGTCGAGGCGCCAACGCTCAGTCACGTTGATGAAAGGGTCCGCAACCCCATGAGCCTCCCCACCAGCACCCTCACGGTGAACGGCCGCGCGATCGAGATGCCCACCAAGGCCGGTACGATCGGTCCGAGCGTCATCGACATCAGCAAGCTCTACGCGCAGACCGGCCAGTTCACCTACGACCCGGGCTTCACCTCGACCGCCTCGTGCGAGTCGAAGATCACCTACATCGACGGCGACGAGGGCGTGCTGCTGTACCGGGGTTACCCGATCGAGCAGCTGGCCGAGCACGGCGACTTCCTCGAGACCTGCTACCTGCTGCTGTACGGCGAGCTGCCGACCGCGGCCCAGAAGGCCGATTTCGATTACCGCGTCACGCGCCACACCATGGTGCATGACCAGATGAACCGGTTCTTCCAGGGCTTCCGCCGCGACGCCCACCCGATGGCCGTCATGGTGGCCTCGGTCGGCGCGCTCTCGGCGTTCTACCACGACTCGACCGACATCACGGACGAGAAGCAGCGCATGATCGCCTCCATGCGCATGATCGCCAAGATGCCGACGCTCGCGGCCATGGCGTACAAGTACACGATCGGCCAACCCTTCGTGTATCCGAAGAACGACCTCGACTATACCTCGAACTTCCTGCGGATGTGTTTCGCGGTGCCGTGCGAGGAGTACCAGCCCAACCCGGTGCTGTCGCGCGCGCTCGACCGGATCTTCATCCTGCACGCCGACCACGAGCAGAACGCCTCGACCTCGACGGTGCGTCTGGCCGGCTCCTCGGGCGCCAACCCCTTCGCCTGCATCGCCGCCGGCATCGCCTGCCTGTGGGGGCCCGCGCATGGCGGCGCCAACGAGGCGGCGCTGAAGATGCTGGCCGAGATCGGCACGCCGGAGCGCGTCTCCGAATACGTCGCCAAGGCGAAGGACAAGAACGATCCCTTCCGCCTGATGGGCTTCGGTCACCGGGTCTACAAGAACTACGACCCGCGCGCCCGCATCATGCAGAAGACCACGCACGAGGTGCTGAGCGAGCTCGGCATCAAGGACGACCCGCTGCTCGACGTCGCGATGGAGCTGGAGCAGATCGCCCTCAAGGACGAGTACTTCATCGAGAAGAAGCTCTACCCGAACATCGACTTCTACTCGGGCATCACGCTCAAGGCGATGGGCTTCCCGACCTCGATGTTCACGGTGCTGTTCGCCCTCGCCCGCACCGTTGGCTGGATCAGCCAGTGGGCCGAGATGATCGAAGACCCGTCCCAGAAGATCGGCCGTCCGCGCCAACTCTATACCGGCGCTCCGAAGCGGGATTACGTCACGGTGGCTCAGCGCGGCTGAAGCCTCGGGCATCCGGATATGAGAACGGGCGGCACGCGCGTGCCGCCCGTTTCTGTTTGTGCGACCACCAAAACAACACCGCTCCCTTTCCCGGACGACTGAAACGAAGTGGAAGGAGATCCGGGATCCAGCGAAGCAAGTGCCGCGCAGCGGCTCTGCATACTGCACCGTGGCAGACAAGCGGACGCTTCGCGATTTCTTATGCTGGATCCCGGATCTCCTTCCGCTGACGCTACAGTCGTCCGGGAAAGGGGGCGGAGAACTTTGACTCTCGGCGGATTGATGTATCCGCCGAGAGTGCTTTCAGCCCGTTACGCCGGCACCTTCCCGCCCAGCTCGTCCTCGATATGCGCCCGCACGATGGCGTCGAAATCGGGCTCGGCCTTGAAGCCGAGCTCCAGCGCGCGGCGCGCGTCGAAGGTGCGGGGCCAGCCGGAGACGATGCGTTCGATCGTCGGATCGGGCTCGCGGCGGATGCGGGCGACGGCCGAGTCGCCCGCGGCGCGGCGCAGGGCCTCGATCTGCTCGGCCACCGTGGCGCCGACGCCCGGCATGGTCAGGTTGCGGCGATCTCCCAGACGCTTCGTGTCGATCGTCGCGGCATGGATCAGGAAGCCGACCGCCGAGCGCGGCGAGGCGTGCCAGTGGCGGACCTGGTCGGAGACCGGCAGCACCGCCTCCTGGCCGGCCAGCGGCTCGCGGATAATGCCGGAGAAGAAGCCCGAGGCCGCCTTGTTGGGCTTGCCCGGCCGCACGCAGATGGTGGGGAGGCGGATACCGACGCCGTCGAAGATCCCCCGCCGGCTGTAATCGGAGAGCAGCAGCTCGCCGATCGCCTTCTGGGTGCCGTAGCTGGTGAGCGGCGCCGTCAGGTATTCGTCGGGGATCGGGTCGGGCATCGGCGCCCCGAACACCGCCACCGACGAGGTGAAGACGAAGCGCGGCTTGTAGCCCTCGCCGATCGCCCGCACCGCGTCGTAGAGGCGGCGCGTGCCGTCGAGGTTGATCCGGTAGCCCTTGTCGAAATCGGCCTCGGCCTCGCCGGACACGATCGCCGCGAGGTGGAAGATCACGTCCGGCCGGCCGGCGACCAGGCGCTCGGCCTCGCCGGGATCGGAGAAGTCGGAGGCCGAGAGCGAGACCGGGATCGCGGTGCCGGCGGGTGCCTCGGGCGGCACCACGTCGTGCAGGGTCAGGCGCGAGATCGTCTCGCCGCCGAGCGAGCCGTCCTTGACCAGCCGGTCGAGGAGCTTGCGCCCGACCATGCCGGCGGCGCCGAGGATGAGGATATGCATGGGATGATGTCCTTCGCGTCGTCAGAGCCAGTTCGGCTTCGTTCGCATCGTCGTCCCACCCTCACCTCATCCTGAGGTGTCAGTCGATCATGGATCGACTGACCTCGAAGAGACCTCCAGAGATGTCTCAGGCTTGTGGAGGCCTCCTTCGAGGCTCACTGCGTGAGCACCTCAGGATGAGGTTGCGGGTGGGAGAAATCGATGCTCGCGGTACCGTGGCTGCGAGTGAAAGAAGTTCTCAGAGCGTGAAGCCGCCATCGGCGACGTGGGTCTGGCCGGTGGTGAAGCGGGACTCGTCGGAGGCGAGGTAGACGGCGAGCAGGGCCATCTCCTCCGGCGTGCCGAGCCGGCCCATCGGCTGGCGGTCGATGAAGGCCTGGCGGGCGGCCTCGACCGAGGTCTTGTTCATCTCCGCCAGCGCCGCGATGCGGTCGTCGAGGGAGGGCGACTGGATCGTGCCGGGGCAGATCGCGTTCGCCCGCACGCCGCTGCGGATGAAGTCCCGCGCCACCGCCTTGGTCAGGCCGACCACCGCCGCCTTCGAGGCGCCGTAGACGTAGCGGTTGGGCGCGGTGGCATCGGCGCCGACGGCCGAGGCGATGTTGACGATCGAGCCGTTGCCGCGCTCCAGCATGCCGGGCAGGAAGGCCCGGATGGTGCGGTGCATCGAGCGCACGTTGAGGTCGAAGGCGAGGTCCCACTCGGCGTCGGTGCAGTCGAGGATGGTGCCGTGATGGACGAAGCCCGCGGCGTTCACCAGCACGTCGACCGGGCCGGCGCCCTTCGCGAATTCCGCCACCGCCGCATCCGAGCGCACGTCGAGGGCGGCGGCCTGCGCACCCTTCAAGCTCTCGAGCTTCCCCGCATCGAGATCGGTCGCCAGCACCTCCGCGCCCTCGGCGAGGAACGCCGCCGCGATGGCGCGTCCGATCCCCTGGCCCGCCGCCGTCACGACCGCGCGCTTGCCCGTCAGACGTCCCGCCATTCTGTCCTCCCGCTTGTGTCGTGCCCCGCTCGCCGGCGGGGCTTGTTCGTGAAACCGTGGCGCCTCAGGCGAGGCGCTTGAGCATGTGGACCAGGCGCCGGTCCGGCAGATCCTCGACCCGCTCGGTGGCGTAGCCCCGCCGCGCGTACCAGTCGATGTTCCGCACGAGCTTGTCCCCGGTGTAGAGCCGCAGGCACGACAGGTCGAGGTCCCGCGCCCTCGCCTCGGCCGCCGCCAGCAGGGCGTTGCCGAGGCCCGATCCCTGATGCGCCGGATCGACCGACACGCTCCAGATCATCAGGTGATCGGGCGTCGGGTCGAGGATCAGGGCGCCGGCGGGCTTTTCGTCCTGGTCGGGCAGCCAGACCTCATAGCGCGCCAGCACCTCGGCGGCCGGCGTGAGGAGCGGTACCGGCTCGACGCCGAGGAGCGGGCGGTTCGGCGCGTAGGCGGCTTCCTGAAGGGCCGCGAGGGCGCTCTCGTCCGCATTGGTCGCCCGCCGCAAGGAGGTGCCGGGGATCGTCGCCCGGTTGAGCGCGCCGAGGCGCAGGGACTGTCCGCCTTCGAGGTTGTCGGGCGCGAGCCAACGGTCGAAGCCCTGGGCGAGCTGCGGCCACTCGCCGTCGAGCATCGAGAACCACGCCGTGTCGCGGTTGCGGCCCTTGACGATCACCGCCTGGCGAAACAGCCCCTCGTAGGAGAAGCCCAGGCGCTCGGCCGCGCGCCGCGAGGGCGCGTTGAGGGCGTTGCACTTCCACTCGTAGCGGCGATAGCCGAGGTCGAAGACGTAACCGGCGAGGAGCCGCATCGCCTCGGTGGCGCCGGGCGTGCGCTGGAGCGCCGGGGTGTAGAGGATGTTGCCGACCTCGATCACCCGGTTCGCCCGGTCGATCCGCATCAGGGAGGCATGGCCGATCGCCTTGGCCGTCTGGGCGTCGAGGATGGCGTAGAACAGCGGATCGGCCGAGGCGGCGCAGGCCGCGATGTAGGCCTGGAAGCTCTCAGGATCGTCGAACGGCCCAGCGGCCATGTACTGCCACAGGGCCTCCCGGCCCGGCCCGACCGCGCCCTCGGCGAGGTCGGCGGCGTGGGCCGCGTCGAGGGGCACGATCGTGACGTGGCGCCCCTCCAGACGGATCCGCTCCGGCGCGGGGGCCGGGGCGGTGATGGCGACGGGCCGGCCGATCGGCAGGCCGGTGACGGGATCGCGGTCCTGGCTCATGCGCCGCCCTGCTCCTTCGGGTCTCGCGCCTTGAGATCCTGGCGGAAGAAGCCGTTGATCTCCGAAAAACTCACCGAACCGTCAAAGCCGCCGAAGCTGCCCTCGTCGTGGATGCGCCTGGCCGCCCGGATGAAGCCGGTCCAGGCCGCCCGCGCCAGCGACGAGCCGACGCTGATCCGGCGCACGCCCAAGGCTTCGAGATCGGCGACCTTGAGTCCCGGATTGGTGCTCATCAGGAGGTTGACCGGCACCGGCGCCAGGGCGTCGACCAGGGTGCGGATCTCCTCGCGCCGTTTCGGGCCCGGCGCGTAGACCACGTCGGCCCCCGCCTCGGCATAGGCCTGGAGCCGGCGGATCGCCTCTGGTAGCGGCTCGGGATGGCCGGTGAGGTAGCACTCGGCCCGGCCGGTCAGCATCACGTCGGCGCCCGCGGCGTCGATTGCCGCGCGGGCGGCGCGGATGCGCTCGGCGCCCTCCCGGATGTCGTAGAGCGGCCGGGCGGGATCCCCGGTGGCGTCCTCGATCGACAGCCCGGCGATTCCGGTCGCGACGCAGGCCGCGACGTTGCGGGCCACGCCCTCGGGATCGTGCGCGTAGCCGGATTCGAAATCGGCGTTCACCGGCAGGTCGGTGGCGGCGACGATCTCGGCGATGTGGGCGAGCATCGCCTCGAGCGGCACCGCCCAGTCGGTGTCCGGCAGGGCGCGGGTGAACGCGTAGCCGGAGCTGGTGGTGGCGAGCGCCGGAAACCCCATCGCCGCGAGGTAGCGGGCCGTGCCGATGTCCCAGGGATTCGGCATCACGAAGCAGCCGCTCTCGTGGAGCCGCCGGAAGGCGGCGCGGCGCGCGGCGAAATCGGTCATCGGGGTCGTCTCGCGGGAATCGGAGCGCCAGCCTTTCATAGGGCGCGGGCCGCTGTAAACTGGTCGTCGCCGCGCGTCAGGCGGCGCGCACCGAGGCGATGAAGCCTGCGACCTCGGCCCCGAGCCGGTCGGCTTGCTGCGTGAGCGCCGAGGCCGATTCCAGCACCGCGGCGCCGGCGGCGCCGGCCTGCTCGGAATCCTGCGCGACGCTCGCGATGGTGCGCGTCACCTCACCGGTGCCGGTCGCGGCCTGCGCCACGTTGCGGGCGATCTCCTGCATCGCCTCGCCCTGCTGGGCGACCGCGGCGGCGATCGCGGCGGCGCCCCCGTCGATCTCCCGGATGCGTGCCGTGACCGTGCCGATCGCCGCGACGGCGCGGGCCGTGGCGGCCTGGATCTCGCCGATCTGGCCGCCGACTTCTTCAGTCGCCCGCGCGGTCTGGCTCGCCAGCTGCTTCACTTCCGCCGCCACCACCGCGAAGCCGCGGCCTGCCTCGCCGGCCCGCGCCGCCTCGATCGTGGCGTTCAGCGCCAGCAGGTTGGTCTGGGCGGCGATGGACGAGATCAGCTGAACCACGTCGCCGATCCGCGCCGCGGTCCCGTCGAGGGCCCGGACGGTGGCGCCGGCCTCGTCGGTCTCGGCCACGGCCCGCCGCGCGAGGTCGGCGGAATCCCGCACCTGCCCGCCGATCACCGTCACCGAGGTTCCGACCTGCCCGGCCGCGGCCGAGACCGCCTCGACGTTCCGCGCCGTCTCCTCGGCGGCGGCCGCCACGGTGGCGGAGCGCTCCGCCGTGTCGGTGGCGACGGCGCTCATGCTGCGGGCGGTCTCCTGGAGGGCGCCCGCCGAGGCCGAGACCGTCGCGACCACCGCACCGACCGCCTGCTCGAACCGGTCGGCCATATTCCGGAACGCCGCCCGGCGCTCCGCTTCGCTGCCCGCGCGCAAGGAGGCCTGCTCGGCGACGAGCGCGCCGTTCTCGACCATCTTGGCGTGGAACACCGCGAAGGCGCGGCCGATGGCGCCGATCTCGTCGCGGCGGCGGGAATCCGGGACGGCGACCGCGAGGTCGCCCCCGGCGACCCGCCCCATGGCGTCGGCCAGCTGCGTCAGCGGGCCGGAGATGCGCTGGCCGACCCACCAGGACAGGCCGGCGGCGCACAGCATGACGAAGCCGATGCAGCCGAGGATCAGCCGGCCGGTCCAGTCCCGCGAGGCGGTCACCGCCGCTTGCGCCCTGGCGCGCTCCTCCTCGGCGGCCTGCGCGACCGCGGCGATGCGGGGCGCGAGGCGGGTATAGAGGGTCGCGAGGTCGTCCGCTTCCTGCTTCAGGCTGCCGGCGCCGACGAGGTAGGCCATGAAGCCGTCCCGGTAGCGCCCGACGAGGTCGCCGATCTCACCCCGCTCGGCCGGGCTCAGCCGCGTGCCCTTCAGCGCCTCGACGAATTCCGCCGCCCGCTCCCGCAGCGCGTCGCCGTAGGCCTCGTCGCCCCGCAGCATGAAGTCCTTCTCGTGCCGCCGCATCATCAGCATCAGCACGGCGAGGCGCGGCTCGTCGATCCGGGCGAGCCGCGTCTCGACGTCGTGGATCGCCCCGCGCAGGCGTCCCTGCAGCCCGTCCTTCTCGGTGAAGCCGAGGGTGCGCTGCGCCGCTGCGACGTTCTGGAAGCGCGTGGCGTAGATGTTGAGACCGGCCCGCAGCGCCTCCGCGGCCTTGAGCGGCGCATCGTCCGGCAGGGGGGCGACCTGCCGCTCGATCTCGTCGAGGCGTTCGCCGGCCTTCGCCAGCAGGGCCTGGCGCTCGTCGATCAGCGCGTCCTTCCGGTGCAGCAGGAAGTCGGTCTCGACCTGATGCGCCTTGAGGAGATCGTCGGCGAAGGCGGTGATCCGGGCCGCGAGATCGGCGGCCCGGTCAGCGCTTGCCTGGAGCCGCTCCTGGCTCCACGAGCCCCAGCCGAAGACGACGCCCAGCAGAAGGACTCCGCCGACGCCGAGAACCGCAATCTGTGCGCGCAGACCGACGCTGGGGAAACGGAGCTTCATCGAAGGACCTATCGGGACGACAAGGTCTTTTTGTTAGCCGGATGAGCGTTAAGATCCGGTGAGATCCGGTATTTTACGCCATATGACCGTTATATATCTCGAATTTCCGGAATGATGCGGTGCGGAACGCTGGGTCAGAATGGCGGATCAGCACGCAGGCTCAGGGAAGCAAGAGACAGGAAAGTTGCGCACGGCCATGCTGATGAGACGGACCTCTTGCCCGGATCGCTCCCCTTTCCCGGACGACTGAAGCGGCAGCGGAAGGAGATCCGGGATCCAGCACGAGAAGTCGCGAAGCGTCTGCTTGTCTGCGACGGTGCATAAGACAGAGCCGCTTCGCGGCGAATCCTTGTGCTGGATCCCAGATCTCTTCCGCTTCGCTTCGGTCGTCCGGGAAAGGGGAGCCGTTCAAGGAGGGGCGTTTGCGCGTCGACACAGGTCTCCGCATGGTCTTCGGCGAACCGTGATCGGCGGCGTCGAGCGATAGCCCGGCCGCACCATCGAAAAAAAGAGCGCAGGACCTCCCCTCGCCCACGGGAGAGGGGAAACCCTGCGCTCGGTCTCGAAACGGCGTTTCTCGATCGCGCCCCAGTCCGTCATCGGCCCGGGGCGCGGGACATCAGTGGTTGTCGCGCGGCACGCCGTGCGTCTGGGCGATGCGCTGGAAGGCCTCGGAGCCCTTGAGGATCATGCCCTCGGAGAGCTGGTCGACCATCGCGCGCTGGATCGCCTGCCAGGGGGTCTGGCTCGCCGGGTAGGGGTAGCCGCCCCGGGCGTTCAGGTCCTCGCGGCGGCGCCGGATCTCCTCCTCGGGGAGCAGGATGTCGGCGGTGCGCTTGTTGAGGTCGATCCGGACGCGGTCGCCGTTCTGGAGCAGCGCCAGGCCGCCGCCGGCCGCGGCTTCCGGCGAGGCATTGAGGATCGAGGGCGTGCCCGAGGTGCCGGACTGGCGCCCGTCGCCGATGCAGGGCAGCGACAGCACGCCCCTGCGGATCAGCTCGCCCGGGGGCTGCATGTTCACGACCTCCGCCGCGCCCGGATAGCCGATCGGCCCGGCGCCGCGCATGATCAGCACCGTGTGCTCGTCGATCTCCAGCGCCGGATCGTCGATGCGGTGGTGGTAATCCTCCGGCCCGTCGAACACCACGACGCGACCCTCGAAGGCGTAGGGGTCGTCCGGGTTGGCGAGGTAGCGATCGTAGAACTCGCGGCTGATGACGCTGGTCTTCATGATCGCGGAATCGAACAGCGAGCCCTTGAGGTTGAGGAACCCGGCGCGCTCGCGCAGGGGCTCGTTATAGGGCTTGATGACGTCGCGATCCCAGGTCTGGGCGCCGGCGCAATTCTCCGCCACGGTCTTGCCGTTGCAGGTCAGCACGTCGGCGTGGAGCTTGCCGGCCTCGAGCAGCTCGGACATCACCGCCGGCAGGCCGCCTGCGCGAAAATACTCCTCGCCGAGATAGTGGCCGGCGGGCTGCATGTTGACGAGGAGCGGGATGTCGTAGCCGACGCGCTCCCAGTCGTCGCAGGTCAGCGGCACGCCGATCAGCTTGGCGATGGCGTTGATGTGGATCGGCGCGTTGGTCGAGCCGCCGATGGCGGTGTTGGCGACGATCGCGTTCTCGAACGCCTCGCGGGTGAGGATGTCGGAGGGCTTCAGGTCCTCCCACACCATGTCGACGATGCGCTGGCCGGTGGCGTAGGCCGCTTGTCCCCGCTCGCGGTAGGGCGCGGGGATCGCCGCCGAGCCCGGCAGCGCCATGCCCAGCGCCTCGGCGAGCGCGTTCATGGTCGAGGCGGTGCCCATGGTGTTGCAGTGGCCGTCCGAGGGTGCCGACGAGGCCACGATGTCGAGGAACTGCTGGTAGTCGATGTCGCCGGCGGCGTGGCGCTCGCGGGCCTTCCACACCACGGTGCCCGAACCGGTGCGCTCGCCGCGGCTCCAGCCGTTCAGCATCGGGCCGACATTGAGCGAGATCGTCGGGATGTTCACGGTGGCCGCCGCCATCAGGCAGGCCGGCATGGTCTTGTCGCAGCCGGTGAGCAGCACGACGCCGTCGAGGGGGTAGCCGTACAGCACCTCGACCAGCGACAGGTAGGCGAGGTTGCGGTCGAGCGCGGCGGTCGGCCGCTTGCCGGTCTCCTGGATCGGATGGCACGGGAACTCGAACGCCACGCCGCCGGCCGCGGTGATGCCCTCGCGCACGCGCTTGGCGAGCTCGAGATGGTGGCGGTTGCAGGGCGAGAGGTCCGAGCCGGTCTGGGCGATGCCGATCAGCGGCTTGCCGCCGCGCAGCTCGCCCACCGTGAGGCCGAAATTGAGGTAGCGCTCGAGGTAGAGCGCGGTCATGCCCGGGTTGTCCGGGTTGTCGAACCAGAGGCGCGAACGCAGGCGGCTGGCGTCGATGCGGGGGCGCGGCGTCTGGGCCATGGCGGGGTCGTCCTTCCCGAGTTCGTTCTTGTCGAGAACCGTTCCGGGGAACCTATGGACCCGGCCGGTGCAGGAAGGCAACACCGCCGTGCGCATGGCCGGCGCCCCCGCGGCTGCGACGCCGAGAGGCCGAAAGTTTCTCGCGGTACTGCTGTCGCATCACGGCGGAGCGGTGCTATGAGGCCGGCTGAACCACATCGCTCGACTAGTCCAGGGGAGCCGCCGATGAGCCAAGAGAAGCCGTCCAACCCGCTCGTGCCGATCGCCATCGTGGTGGCGATCCCGGTCGTCGTCTGCCTGATCATCATGCTCACCGACGACGGCATCGAGCGCTCGCTGCTCTGGGCGGCGATCAAGACCGGCATCATCCTGACGGTGCTCGGCGGCGCGATCTCGTACGGCGTCAGCCGGCTGGCCGAGCGCAACGCCTCGCGCTGAGCCAGATCCGTCCCGACGGCACCGGAAGGCCGCGGGACCGCCGGGCGGGGCGCGACGACGCCCTGCCCCGCCTGCCATCGAGGAAACGAGTGACCGCCATGCCCGCCATCGTCCCCGCCTTCTCGCGCATCGGGGAGGAGAACGCTTTCGCGGTGCTCGCCCGCGCGACCGCCCTCGCCCAGGCCGGCCGCGACGTGATCAATCTCGGCATCGGCCAGCCCGACATGCCGACCCCGCCCCACGTGGTCGAGGCGGCGGTGAAGGCGCTCCAGGACGGGCATCACGGCTACACCCCGGCCACCGGCATCCTGCCGTTGCGCGAGGCGGTGGCCCACGACCTCGACCGGCGCCTCGGCGTACAGGTCTCGCCCGACAGCGTGATGATCGTGCCGGGCGGCAAGGTCACCATGTTCATGGCGATCCTGATGTTCGGCGAGCCGGGCGCCGAGATCCTGTATCCGGATCCGGGCTTCCCGATCTACCGCTCGATGATCGAGTTCACCGGCGCGACGCCGGTGCCGGTGCCGATCCGCGAGGAGAACGGCTTCGCCTTCTCGGCCGAGGAGACGCTAGGGCTGATCACGCCGCGCACCCGCCTCTTGATTCTCAACTCCCCCGCCAATCCGACCGGCGGCGTGACCCCGAAGGCCGAGATCGACACGCTCGTGGCGGGGCTGGCCAATCACCCTGACGTGACCATCATGTCGGACGAGATCTACGGCACGATGACCTATGACGGCGAGCGCCACCACACGCTGCTCGCCTATCCGGAGATCCGCGACCGGCTGATCTACCTCGACGGCGCCTCGAAGACCTACGCGATGACCGGCTGGCGCCTCGGCTGGTCGGTCTGGCCGGCGCCGCTCTACGACGCCGCCCGCAAGCTCGCGGTGAACTCGTTCTCCTGCGTCAACGCCGCGACGCAATGGGCGGGGATCGCCGCTCTCGACGGGCCGCAGGATTGCGTCGCCGCGATGATGGCCGAGTTCGACCGCCGCCGCCTCCTAGTGGTCGATGGATTGAACAAGCTGCCGGGAATCTCCTGCATCACCCCGAAGGGAGCCTTCTACGCCTTCCCGAACATCAGCGAGACCGGCTGGAAGGCCAAGGCCCTCGCGTCGGCGCTCCTGGAGGAGTCCGGCGTCGCGACGATCGGCGGGCCGGATTTCGGGGTGCACGGCGAGGGCTACCTGCGCCTGTCCTACGCCAACTCGGCGGAGAACATCTCTCGGGCGCTGGAGCGGATCGGGGCTTTTCTGGAGGGGAACCGGCGCTGAGCAGGACGAAGAGATGACGACGAGCCCTATCCCACCTGCGACCTCATCCTGAGGTGCGACCGTAGGGAGCCTCGAAGGAGGCCTCCAGTGATCGCAGCGATAGCTGGAAGCCTCCTTCGAGGTCAGTCGATCTTCGATCGACTGACACCTCAGGATGATCGACTGACACCTCAGGATGAGGGTGTGGGCGGGACGGGTGTTCAGCCCGGGAACAGGATTTCCAGATCGTCCCTGGGAATCACATCACCCCATACACATCATAAACCGGCCCCTCCGGCAGCCGCTGCCCCACCCCCACGGCGACCACCCGGTTGAGCCAGGCGAGATCCGCCGCCCCGGTCTCGAAGCGGAGCGACGTGCGGAAGTAGTACTCCTCCGGCCCCACCGCCTCGCCGCGGCCGAGGCGGGCCAGCACCTCGGGCGGGCCGGCGCGCAGGCCGGTATACTGGCAGTAGACCAGGGCACCGCCGGAGGCCCGAAAAGTCAGGCGCACGTCGAGATGGGTGGTGCCGTCGGGCTCGACCCGCAGCCAGTCGCCGGCCGGGCCAGGCAACACCTCGCCAGAGAGCCGCGGGCCCGTGACGGTGCCGCCGGTGACCGGGACGACCCGCAGGTCGGTGCCGCGGGACGCGCCGATCCCTTGCGGCGCGCCGACCGTCAGGGCCATGCGGAACAGGAACTCGGTGTTGAGCGGCAGCGGTGCGTCCATGCGGTCTCCTCCGATTCTTATCGCGCGATATCCTCTACCGCCCGGCGCGCCGCGTCGAGGTCCGGCGGGTCGATGCGGCGGTAGCGGGCCTGGACGAGTCCGAACACCCCGAAGGCGGCGAGCCCCGCCGCAGTGAGGCCGAGCAGCACCCAGCCATAGGGCTCGCCCCGCAAGGCCTGGAGGGCGCCGCCGAGGCCCTTGACCTCGCTCGACCGGCTGGCGAGCGCCGCGGCGATCAGGAACCCGCCGATCAGCCCGAAGGTGAGCGCCCGGGCGGCGTAGCCGAAGCGGCCGACATGGCGCACCCAGTCGCGGGCGTCGTGAGGCACGGAGAGGCGCTTGCACACATCGCCCTTCCACGCCTTCCACGCGAAGGCAAGGCCGGCGCCGATGACGACGAGCCCGACCGCGCCGACGAGCCACTGGCCGAAAGGCTGCTGCAGCAGCCAGGCGGTCCAGTCCCGCGCGCCCTGGTCCTCGGCCTGGCGCGCCGTGCCGCGCCCAAGGGCCGCGAGCATCATCGAGACGCCGAGGCCGCCATAGGTGAAGCCGCTGACGAGGTGGCCGGCCCGGGTCGCCAGCCCCTTGGCCGAGCGGCCGTAGCCGTCGGCGTCGGTGAGCGCCTCGACCACCCGCCAGAGCGCGAAGGCGGCGAGCCCGAATGCCACGATCCCGAGCAGGATCCAGCCGAAAGGCCGCTCCAGCAGGATCAGGAGCGCGCTGCGGCTGCCCCCGGTCTGGCCGCCGACGCCGATCGCCGCGAGCAGCGCGAGGCCGCCGACGAGGCAGTAGGTCACGCCGCGGGCGCCGTAGCCGAGGCGGGCGAGCAGTTCGAGGGCTTGCCGGCCGCGGGAAGGCACGAGACCTCGGCGCATGGCGGTTCCCCTCAGGCCGCGAGGCCGGATTCGACCCGGGCCACCGCCGCCTCGTCGAGGTCGAGGGCCTCGGCCAGCATGCGCAGGAAGGTGCGCTCCTGCATCGTGTCGGGATCGATGGCGAGACGGGCCGCGGCGTAGACCCGGGCTCCGGCCTCCGGATCCTGCACCCGGTCGGCGATCTCGTCGATCGTCGCCGGATCCTCCAGTTCGCGGGCGAGCCATTGCCGGCCGGCGAGGTCGAGGCCGGATTCGGCCACAGCCGCGTCGAGCCGCTCGCGCTCGCGGGTATCGATCACCCCGTCGGCGGCCGAGGCCGCCACCATGATGCGCAGGCAGAGCGTCGCCTCATCGTCGCTGAGCGCGCCGGCCTCGAAGGGCGTCCCGGACGGCGTCGCTGCCGACTTGGCCGCCGACTTGCCGGCCGGCGTCTCCGGCTGCGTCGCCCGCAGGGCCAGACCGGCGATCAGCGCCAGCCCGCCGAGGGCCGCGGAGGCCGCGAGCCCGCCGCGGCGACTGCGCACCAGGGCGTCCAGCACCCGCTTCACCTCGGCCATCGCGCTCTCCCGTCACACGCACAAATCTTTGCCGACAACGGTTTCGTGCTGCTCCGGTTCGCGCGGGGCGGATCGATCGCCGCAGCCGTTGCGCCGCCACGCTCGACGCGCCATCTCTCCAGTCATGCTTCTCGCCCTGGCCTGGCTGGCACGCACCCTCGTGCTCGCGCTCGTCCTCCTGTTCCTGCTGCCCCTCGCCGCCCACGCCCTGTGGTGGTGGAGCCGCGACGACCTCGCCCCCGACTGGTCGACCGCCGACTGGTCGAGCGCACGGCTCCTGCCCGCCGCCGCCGCAACGCCGCAGGCGATCGTGCGGATCTACGCCGCCCGGGTCGGGCGCTGGCGGGGCATCTTCGCCCATCACACCTGGATCGTCGTCAAGGAGGCCGGCGCCCCGCGCTACACCCGCTACGACGTGGTCGGCTGGGGCCTGCCGGTGCGCACGGACGCCTACGCGGCCGATGCGCGCTGGTTCGGCAACCCGCCGCAGGTGGTGCTGGCCCTCGACGGCGAGGCGGCGGCACGCGCCGTGCCGGCGATCCGCGCGGCGGTCGCGGCCTATCCCTACGCCAAGGCCGGCAGCTACAGCGCCTGGCCGGGGCCGAACTCCAACACCTTCGTGGCCCACGTGGCGCGGGCGGTGCCGGACCTCGCCGTAGCGCTGCCGCCGACGGCCCTCGGCAAGGACTTTTCGGAGAATCTGGTCGCCTGGACGCCGAGCCGGACCGGAGTGCAGGTCTCGGCGCGGGGCTATCTCGGCCTCACCTTCGGCTGGGTCGAGGGGATCGAGCTGAACGTGCTCGGCACGGTGGCGGGGCTCGACCTGCGTCGCCCGGCCCTGAAGCTGCCCGGCTGGGGCCGCATCGGCATGGACCCGGCCGGCGCGACCGAGACGCTGATCGCCCCGACGGCGCGGGGGTGAGCGGGCCCTTCACGGCCCGGCTCGGTCGAGGGCGCGGTCCGCCGTCACTTGTCCGAAGGGCAGGAGAAGGTTGCGGGTCGCCGCCGCGACCGCCGCGAGATCCCGCGTCCCGCGCATGAGGTCGATCTCGCCACGCTGCTGGTGGCGGATGGCGTGGGAGAGAAGGCGCACCCGCGGATCTCCGGCCCGGCTTAAGGCCTCGTCGGCCATCTGCGCCGCGCCGGCGTGGTGGCGGCTCATCAGGGCGACGAACAGCGCGTCGAAGGCGCTCCCCTCGGCCCGGCGCAGGGTCTCGATCTCGTCGGGACGCGCCCGCCCGGGCATCGCCTCGCGCTCCTGCGGCGTGCAGAGGGCCGAGAGTGCAGGAAACCAGCTGTCCCACCATTGCGACATCACGGCGATCTCGCCGTTCTGCGCCGCCTCCATCAGCCCGGCAAGCGCCCGCAGGTGCGGATCCTCGGCCTTCTCGACGGCGAGAGCCGCGAGTTGCGCACCCTGCGCGTGGTGGTCGCTCATCCGCCGCAGGTAGGCCTGGTCGAAGGCCGCGTCGCCGAGATGCGGCACCTCCCAACCGAGCCATCCGAGGAGTGCGAGGAGGCCGAGTCCGGAGACCCCCGCCGCGGCGAGGCCGGCCCACACCTCCGAGAAACGCCGGTGCGGCGAGGGACGGCCGACGACCCAGTCGCGCAGGACGGGAAACAGCGGGTAGAGCGAGGCCGAGGTCAGGTGGACGAGGAAGCCGATCCAGTAAGGCTGCTCGAGGGTGAAGAGCGGCTGGCGGAACGGCAGCAACGGCACCAGCACGAACCATTCGAGGGCCGAGGTCAGGAGCGCCCAGGGCCCGCACAGGACCAGCAGGGTGATGGGCGACAATCCCGCGGTCCAGCGGCCGAGGAGCCCGAAGAACACCAGCGCCCAGGAGACATCCGCCCATTGGTGAAACAGGATGCCGGCCGCGATGACCGACCAGCCCGGCTCGGGCGAGAGCGCGGCGTCGCGCAGCGGGATCGCCGCGACCACCATCCAGTCCACCGCCGCGTCGCGGCCGATGCGAGCTGCGGTCGACTGGCTCACCAGGGTCGAGAAGGTGCTGCTGAGGAGCCCGAGCAGGGCGGCGGCGCGCCAGGCGGTGGAGTCTCCGAAGGGCCGGGTGAGCATCGTGACGGGTCGCTCCCGTGCGGGGTCCTCCCCTGAACCTAAGGGAGAGGCCCGCCGCGGCACGACAGCCTATGTTGCTCTCCCGCATCGGTGCGCGGGCTAGGGAGCCATCCGGCGAATCATCCGAACGCAGGTCGTGAACCAAACCATGGTGCAGCGCGTTGACACTGGCTCCGAGGTTTGCACTGCCACATGTCCAGCTCCCGATTCGTCAGGGTCGACGCGGCCCCCTCCCCGCTCTCCGGCCCCTTCGCCCCGGTCCTCACGGGCGTCTCGCGCGGGCTGCAGGACCTGTTCCCGCTGGTCGAGCTGCCGCAGGCGGCGCGCGTCGTGCGGGACGAGGAGGAGCACGAGGCAGTGGCCCCAGTGCTGCGGCCGCGCCAGAATCCGGAGCCGCGTCTGGCCTGACGGCGCACTCCCCTAACCAGTGCTCTCCCGCAGAACGAGCCGAAACCCCAGATCGACCACCGCCGGCGCGACCGCTTCTCCTTCCAGGAGCCTGAGCAGCAGCTCGCCGGTCCGCCGCCCGATCCCGACCGGGTCGACCGCGATGGTGGAGAGACGCGGCACGCATTGGCGGCCGATCTCGAAATCGCCGAAGCCGAGGATCCGGACGTCCCGCGGCACAAGCAGGCCGCGGCGCCGGCACTCCATCAGGGCGCCGAAGGCCGAGATGTCGGAGACGAGGAAGACGGCCTGCGCGCCGCCGCGGGCGAGCAATTCGGCCATCGCCTCGGCCCCGTGCGCGAAGGCGCCCGCCGCCCGGCCGTGATGCAGGATCAGGTCGTCCGGCAGGCCGGCCTGCCGAAGGCCGTCGCGCAGGCCGCGCAGGCGCTCCTCGCCGCGAAAGTCCCGGACCTCACCGGTCCGTTCCGGCCCGAGCCCGGCGATGCAGGTGGCGCCGAGGCCGATCAGGGCCTGCGCGGCGAGCCGGCCGGCCTCGTAATTGGAGAAGCCCACCGCACGGTCGATCGGCCTCTCGGGCCGATCCCAGATCTCCACCACCGGCACGCCGGCGCGGGCGAGCAGGTCCCGCGCGGCGGGGGAATGCCGCATGCCCGACACCACGATCGCGTCCGGGCGGCGCGACAGCATCGCGCGCAAAACCACCTCCTCCTCGGCCAACGAGTAGCCGGTGACCCCGATCAGCGGCTGGTAGCCGCGCGGGCGCATCGCCGCGGTGAGGCCGGCGGCGGTATCGGCGAAGTTCGGGTTGGTCAGCGTCGGGACGATCAGGGCGACGAAGCCGGTGCGCCGCGACGACAGGCCCCCCGCCCCGCGATCCGGCACGTAGCCGAGCCGGTCCACCGCCGCGAGCACCCGCGCCCGCGCCTCCGGCGAGACGAGGCCGGGATCGGCCAGCGTCCGCGAGACCGTCATCGGCGAGACGCCGGCGAGGCGCGACACGTCGCGCATCGTCGGCGCCCGGCGGGGCGGCGCCCGGTCCTCGGACACCGTAAGCTCTAGAAGGCGAGGTGGACCTTGATCGCCCGGCTGCGGTCGGCGGCGAGCGCGAAGGCCTCGTCGGCCCGGCTCATCGGCATCTCGGCCGAAAGGATCGGCCCGACATCGATCCGGCCGGCGGCGAGCAGCGCGATGGCGGTGCGGTACTCCTCGTGGAAGCGGAACGCGCCGACGAAGTCGATCTCGCGCGCCATCAGCATGTTGGCCGGCACCGGCACGTCGCCCGGCGGCATCATGCCGAGCTGCACCACCCGGCCGCCGGGCCGCACCACCCGGAACAGCGAGGCTAGCGCCACCGGCGAGCCGGTCGCCTCCAGCGCGACGTCGAAGGTGCCCTTGTCGGCCTCGTAGGCGGCGAGCCGCTCGGGCTCGCTCCCGACATTGATGGTCTCGGCGGCGCCGATCTCCCGGGCGAGGCTAAGCGGCGCATCGGACAGGTCAGTGCAGACGATCCGGCGGGCGCCGGCGAGCTTCGCCGCCATCAGGCACAAGAGGCCGATCGGCCCGGCCCCGGCGATGAGGACGTGGCGGCCGAGGAGCTCCCCGGCCCGCCGGATCCCGTGCAGCGACACTGCCAGCGGCTCGCCGCAGGCCGCGACCCGCATCGGCATCGAATCGGGGATCGGCACGCACTGATCGGCCCGGGCGAGGAAGAGCTCGCTGAAACCGCCCTGGACGTGCGGGTAGATCGCCGCCGAGCCGAAGAAGCGCATGTTGCGGCACAGGTTCGAGCGGCCGGCGCGGCAATAGTCGCAGGACAGGCAGGGCCGGCTCGGATCGACCGCGACCCGGTCGCCCGGCTTGACGCTCGTGACGGCGGCGCCGACCCGCTCCACCGTGCCGGCGACCTCGTGGCCGAGCACCATCGGCTCGCGCAAGCTGAAGTCGCCGACCCGGCCCTTGCCGTAATAGGACAGGTCCGAGCCGCAGATGCCGCCGGCGCCGAGCGCGACCACGACCTCGTCGGCCGCCGGCTCGCGGAGCGAGATCGCCTCGACCCGCAGGTCCTTGGCGGCGTGGATGCGCGCGGCGAGCGTCATGCGTCAGGTCTCCTCCCGGTGCGGCGTCCGGATCGGCGCGAGTCTCGCGCGCCGAGATGCCGCTTGCGCTGGTATCGGTACCATGCTTCCCTCGCCGTACAAGCGCAATCGCGGGAGCGGCCTTTCCGGCCGCCGGAACCGGGGCGCTCCAGGGGAGGAAGCGTCTCGTGTCGACCGCCTTGTTCGATCTGTCGGGCCGACGGGCCCTGGTGACCGGCTCCAGCCAGGGCATCGGCCTGTCGCTGGCGCTCGGCCTCGGCCGGGCCGGGGCGGCGATCGTGCTCAACGGCCGCGACCGGGACAAGCTCGACGGCGCGGTGGCCGAATTGCGCCAGGAGGGTCTCACGGCCGAGGCCGCGGCCTTCGACGTGTCGGATTCCGCCGCCGTGAAGGCCGGCATCGACCGGATCGAGGCCGAGATCGGCGCGATCGACATTCTGGTGAACAATGCCGGCATCCAGCGCCGCGGGCCGCTCGAAGATTACTCCGTCGAGACCTGGCACGAGCTGATGCGGATCAACCTCGACAGCGTGTTCTACGTCGGCCAGGCGGTGGCCCGGCACATGATTGCGCGCAAGCGCGGCAAGATCATCAACATCGCCAGCCTCCAGAGCGAGGCGGCGCGCTACTCGATCGCCCCCTACACCGCCTCGAAGGGCGCGGTGAAGAACCTGACCAAGGGCATGTGCACCGACTGGGCCCGCCACGGCCTGCAGGTGAACGGCATCGGGCCAGGCTACTTCGCCACGCCGCTGAACCAGGCGCTGATCGAGAACCCCGAATTCGACGCCTGGCTGAAGAACCGCACCCCCGCCGGGCGCTGGGGCCGGGTGGAGGAGTTGCAGGGCGCGGCGATCTTCCTGGCGTCGGCCGCCTCGGATTTCGTCAACGGGCAGATTCTGTACGTCGATGGGGGCGTGCTGGCGACGTTGTGAGTTTGTCTTTTTCCACACTCCAACGATGACACCCTCCGCGTCATCCCGGGGCCGCGAAAGCGGAACCCGGGATCCATGAACGCTGAGGCTTCAGGACGAGGCGGACCGCGATCCGCGTCTTTCTCCAACGTCGGCGGTTATGGATTCCGGGTTCTCGCTTGCAGCGAGCCCCGGAATGACAGGGTGGGTGTCAGACGCCGTCGGATCTCGACGCTCAGAACACCCGCTTCTCGCGGATCTGCCCGTCGAAGCCGACATGGAGCATCCGCTCCTTGCCGTCCTGGCCCTTGGCCGCCACGTCGAGGTGGCGCGGCCCGCGGCCGGCGACGCGCACGTCGGTGTAGCCGGCATCCGAGACCGCCTTGGTGAGGGCCGGGACGTCGACGCTCGGCCCTAAGCCCACCTTGTCCTTGGCCCAGTCGAGGCCGCCGGGGGGCGGGCCCACCGGGCGCAGGGACTCGACGCGGCCGTCGGCCCGGGTCAGCGCGGCGGCATGCAGGAAGCCGTTCTCGAACCGGCCCTGCACCGTCACGCTCTCGCCCTTGGCGACGAGGGTGCCGCCCTCCCCGGCCCGGCCGGTCTCGACCAGCGCCCGGCCGGTGCCGTCCTGGAGGATGAACTTGTTGCCAAAAATCTCGGCGACCTCGCCCTTGGCGGCGGTGGCGCCGGAGGGGGCGAGCGCGCTCACGGCGACCGGCGCGACGGGGGTGAGCGGCGTCTGCGCCGGCTGGGCCAGCGAGAGCCCGACGGCGCCGAGCGCCAGCGGCACCGCCACGGCGCCGACGAGGAGGCCGCGGCGGGGCCGCGGGCGCGGGGCGACGGGCGCCTCGGTGTTCGGGGTCTCAGTCTTCGGGGTCTCGCGGGTCTCGATCGCGACGGCCTTGCCCTCGATGGTGGTGTGGTCGGTCATGTCGGTGTTCCCTGTGTGTGAAAGCCCTGTCCGGGTCGGCGCTGCTTCTACGTCAGGCCTCGGGAACCGGGCCTGAACCCGCCCGTTCAGGTTCGGTTAAACCGCCGGGACTACGGCGGAATCCGCTCCAGACACTCGGGTCCGCCCATCCATGAAGCTCCTGCTCGTCGAGGACGACGCAGCCCTCGCGGCCGAGATCCTGCGGGTCCTGCGCGCCGAGAACTGCGCCGTCGATCACGCCCGCAACGGCGAGGACGGCGCCCATCTCGGCGACACCGAGACCTACGACGCTGCAGTGCTCGATCTCGGCCTGCCGAAGCGCGACGGGATCGCGGTGCTCCAGGGCTGGCGCGCCGCCGGCCGCACCCTGCCGGTGCTGATCCTCACCGCCCGGGACGCCTGGAGCGACAAGGTGGCGGGCTTCAAGGCCGGGGCCGACGACTACCTGGTGAAGCCGTTCCGGGTCGAGGAACTGGTGATCCGCCTCCGCGCCCTCGTGCGCCGCGCCGCCGCCCACGGCGCGACGACCGTCGCGTGCGGGCCGGTCAGCTTCGATCCCGGCCTCGGCGCCTTCACCCGCGACGGGCTGCCGCTCAAGCTCACCGCGCTCGAATGGCGGGTGCTCTCGTGCCTGATCCTGCGCCGGGACGGGGTGGTGCCGCGGGGCGAGTTGCTGGAGCGGGTCTACGAGGGCGACGCCGAGGTCGATTCGAACTCGGTCGAGGTCATCATCACGCGCTTGCGCCGCAAGATCGCCCCGGCCCGGATCGAGACCGTGCGCGGCCACGGCTACCGGCTCACCGCCGGCGAGACGTCGTGACGGCTCTCGGCCAGATCGGATCGCTGCGCCGGCGCCTGCTCCTCGGGGCGCTGGCGCTGATCGCGACCGCGCTCGTGGTGGCGGGCCTCGCGATCGGGCTGATCCTCGCGCGCTTCGTGCGCGGGCAGATCGACCAGCGGCTCGACGCGCAGATCGTCTCCCTGGTCTCGGGGCTGGAGCCGGGGCCGACCTTGCGCCTCTCCCGCGACCTCGACGCGCCGCCCTTCGACCGGCCGGGCTCGGGCTGGACCTGGCAGGTGACCCGCGGCTCCGCCCGGCTCGGCTCCGGCTCGCTCGGCGAGCGTGCCCTCGCCGTGACGTCGGCGCCGCAGGCCGACGAGGACAGACCCCGCCCGGCCGACGCCACCGGTCCGCGCGGCGAAGCCCTGATCCTGCGCGTCCTCGCCCTGCCGGACGGCACGGTGGTGGCGGCGAGCGCGCCGCGGGCGGCCCTCTACGGCCCGTTGCGCGAGGCTGGGCTGGCGCTCGCCGCGAGCCTCGGGGTGCTGGGCCTGTGCCTCGCCGCGGGCGCGGTGGCGCAGGTACGCCTGGGGCTTCGCCCCCTCGACCGGCTGCGCCAGGAGCTGGAATCCGTGCGGGCGGGCCGGCGCGAGCGGGTGCCCGATCCGCAGCCGGCGGAGGTCCGGCCCCTCGCCGCCGAGATCAACGCCCTCCTCGACCAGAACGCGGCGCAGCTCGCCCAGGCCCGCACCCACGTGGCGAACCTCGCCCACGGGTTGAAGACGCCGCTCGCCACCCTGTCGCTCGCCCTGTCGGAGCCTGGCCGCGACCCGGACGGGCGCCTGTCGCAGCTCGTGGCCCAACTCGACCGCGGCGTGCGCCACCACCTGCGCCGGGCCCGCAGCGCCGCGCTGACCGGGGCGGCCCGGATCCGCATCGAGCTCGCCGGGCCGGTCGCCGACCTCGCTGGCGCCCTCGAACGGCTTCACGCCGACAAGGGAGTGCGGGTCACCTGCGCCGTCCCGCCCGGCCTCGCCGCGGCCTGCGACCCGCAGGACCTCGACGAGATGCTGGGCAACCTCGTCGACAATGCCTGCACGTGGTGCCGGCGCGCGGTGCGGGTGTCGGCGGAAGGCTCGGGCAGCGACGTGGTGGTGGCGATCGAGGATGACGGACCGGGCCTCGGGCCCGAAGCCCTGGCGGCGGTGGCGCAGCGCGGCCGGCGCCTCGACGAGCGGGTGCCCGGCCACGGTTTCGGCTTGGCGATCACCACGGAACTCGCCGAGCTCTACGGTGGCGGGCTGGCGCTCGACCGGTCCGCGATGGGGGGCTTGCGGGCGCGGCTGCGGCTGCCGGGGTGAGAGGCTGTTCGATAGATAGATAGATAGATAGATAGATAGATCGATTCTATTCCACCCTCGACCTCGTCCTGAGGTGCGAACGAAGTGAGCCTCGAAGGAGACTTCCAGAAGTCTGCGAGGGAACTCGAGGCCTCCTTCGAGGCCGCTACGCGGCACCTCAGGATGAGGTCGCGGGTGGGATGGGACTATGTCTCGCGGGACCGCTCCCCGTGCATCGAACAGTCTCCGAGCCCCACCGGCCACCGGCTTGCTGGCATACTCCTCCGCCCTACACTCCATCGGACCGGGGGAAGCGTCGCACGAGACGGCGCGGAGACCGGCCGGGAGGAGTTTTGTCCATGACCCATCGTCCGCGCCGCCTCGGCGGCTGGAGCGGCTCCCTGACGGGTGCCGTGACCCTGGCGGTCCTCGCCGCCGTTACCCAAGCGGCCGCGCAAGGCGCGCCGCCGCCGCTGCAGGTGCCGGCGAAAAGCGTCCCGGTGCCGGACGATGTCAGCCCGCAGATGGCGAAGATCATCGGCGCGCCCCTGCGCACGAACTGGGACATCCAGCCGAAGACCGGCGAGGCATGGAAGCCCGTCGCCGAGGCCGGCGCGGCCGCGCTCGGAAAGCTCGTGCCCGGCATGCTCGAGCGCCTCAAGGTGAAGGTCGAGCGCACCACGATCGACGGGGTGCGCGCCTTCATCCTCACCCCCGAGGAGATCCCGCCGGAGAACCGCAACCGGCTCCTCGTCCACGTCCATGGCGGCTGCTACGTGCTCAATCCCGGCGAGGCCGGCCTGCCGGAGGCGATCTTCATGGCCGGGTTCGGCCGCTTCAAGGTCATCTCGGTCGATTACCGGATGCCCCCGGAGGCGACCTATCCGGCCGCCCACGACGACGCGATGACCGTGTGGAAGGCGGCCACCAGGATGGCCGACCCGAAGAACATGGCGATCTTCGGCACCTCGGCGGGCGGGGCGCTGACCCTCGCCATGGTGCTGCGGGCCAAGCAGGAGGCGCTGCCGCTTCCCGCGGCGATCGCCCCCGGCACGCCGATGTCCGACACCACCAAGGTCGGCGACAGCTTCGTCACCAACGCCATGCTCGACAACGTGCTGGTCTCCCCCGACGGCTTCTGCGACGCCGGCGCCAAGGTCTACGCCAACGGCCACGACCTGAAGGACCCGATGCTGTCGCCGGTCTACGGCGACATGCACGGCTTTCCGCCGACGATCCTGACCACCGGCACCCGCGACCTCTTGCTCTCGAACACCGTGCGGGTGCACCGCAAGCTGCGCGACGCGGGCGTCGAGGCCTATCTCCAGGTCGCCGAGGGACAGTCGCACGCCCACTACATCCGCGACGACACCGCGCCCGAGACCCGCAAGGTGTTCGAGGAGATCGCCTGGTTCTTCAACCGGCATCTCGGCCGGTAGGGTCTGAGGCCGGCGGTCGTCCTCACAGGACCGCCGGCCCGGGCCGTCAGGCGGCGCGCACGCTGCTTAAGAAACCGGCGACCTCCCGGCGCAGGCGGGCGCACTGGTCCGACAGGGCGTCGGAGGCCAGTGCCACCTCGCCGGCCGCGCGGCCGGCGCTGCCCGCCGCATCCGCGACTTCGCCGATGTCGTGCGTCATCGCGGCGGTGCCGTCCGTCGCCTCGGCCATCTGGCGTACGATCTCCTGGGTCATCGCGCCCTGCTCCTCGATCGCCGAGGCGATGCCGGTCGCGACCTGGCTCATCGCCTCGATCTGTGCGGTGACGCCGGCGATCGCCGCGCCGGCCCCCTGGCTGGTGGACTGGATCGCCGCAACGTGGCGGCCGATCTCGTCGGTCGCCCTCGCGGTCTGGCCGGCCAGTTCCTTCACCTCCGCGGCGACCACCGCGAAGCCGCGACCGGCCTCTCCCGCCCGCGCCGCCTCGATGGTGGCGTTCAGCGCCAGCAGGTTGGTCTGGCCGGCGATCTGCGAGACGAGGCCGACGACGTCGCCGATGCGGGCGGCGGCGGCGGAGAGGTCCGCCATCGTGCCGCCGGCATCACGCGCCTGCGCCACCGCCTCGGCCGACATCGTGGCGGCCTGCACGACCTGGCGGCCGATCTCCGCGACGGTCGCGCCGAGTTCCTCGGCCGCCGCCGCGACGGCGCCGACATTGCCGCTGGTCTGGCGCGCGGTGGCGGCGACGCCGACCGAGCGGGACGCGGTCCCCTCGACCGCGCGGGTCACGGCGCCGGAAGCCCCGGTCAGCCCCTCGGCCGTCCCCGAGACCGCCGCTACGATGCCGCCGACCGAGACCTCGAACCGGTCGGCGAGGTCGCGCAGCAGGCCGCGCCGGGCCTGCTCCTCGCGCAGGCGCGCCGCCTCGGTGGTCTGGAGCTGCTGCGCCGCCTCCTCCAGGGACAGGTCGCGGATCCTCGCGACGGCCCGGGCGATGTCGCCGATCTCGTCGCGGCGCCGGTGGCCGGGTACCTCGTCGAGGGTCCGGCGGGCGGCCAAAGCCGTCAGCGCCGCGGTGAGCGCGCCGAGGGGACGCACGATCGCCCGCGACATCAGGAGCCCGAGGATCGCGGTGCCGGCGAGCACGGCGAGGCCGATCGACACCAGGATCCGCGACAGGGCATCCACCGCCCGCAGCGCCTCGGCCTCGGACTGCTCGGCCAGCATGGTCCAGCGGGCGCCGAGCACCGGTACCGCGGCGCTCACCGCCATGCGGCGGCCGGCGGGCGCCTCGTAGGAGAACGGCGCCTGGGCGGCGAGCCGGTCCGGAGTGATGCCGAGATCGCTCGCGGCGGCGCCGGCCGCGACACCAGACGAGAGCGGCGGGGTGCCGCGCAGGCGCCCGTCGGCCCCGATCACAAGGGTCTGGCCGGTCTCGCCGAGGCCGGCGCGCTGCGCCAGGGTCGCGTCGAACAGGGCGGGGGTGATCCGCATCACGACGTAGCCGGCCCGCTCGACGGCCTGCGCAGTGCCCATGGCGACGTTGGCGCGCCGGCTCATCGCCTTGCCGATGAAGGCCGCCGGAGCCCCGCCGACCGGGTAAGCGGAAAAATCCGCGAAGGAGACCGCGTCGGGCGCCGCCTCCTTCATCTGCGCGAACAGCCGGGCGAGGCCGGTCTCGCGCAGGGCCGGATCGGCGACCGAGGCGGCGAAGTCGTCGCCCTTGGTCGCCGTGTAGACGATGCGCCCGTCGGGATCGAGGAATAGGAGGTCGGCGTAGCCGGGCCGGCCCAGGAGCTTGCGGGCCACCTCCTGCACCTTGACGTGACGGCGGCCATACATCGTGTTGGTGGTGGTGCCGTCGAAGGCGAGCCGCGCCTCCACGCTCGGCGGGGCCCGGAAGGCTGCCAGGATCCCGGCGTAATCGGGCTTGGCCGGGTCGAGGGTCTCGATCAGGTCGGTGAAGTTCGAGGCGACCTGCGGGTGGCCCGCGGCGGCGACGAAATCGGCCTTGGCCTGGTCGGCGACGAGGGCGATGCCGTGGCCGGTCGCCGTCGCGGCGAGCGCCAGCCGGTCCTGGACGGCCGCGACCAGGCTGCCCTTCGCAGAGGACCAGCTCAAGCCTCCCATCACCGTCGCGCTGACGAGCGCGAGCCCGACGATGGTCGAGGGCAGCCTGACGGCCAGCTTGGACAGGGAAGGCATGTGGTGATCCAGCTCGCGACGCGCTGCTTGCCGTGGAGGACCTTGTGAGGACCCGATGAGACGCGGGGCGCGGATGCCCCTCGATGGCCACGGAGCCAGATCGGACATAATTTCCGGTAAAGACCTGATGGGCGATCGTCGCACCGATTGCTCCGCGTGACCCAGGAGAGCCATGCCGCGAATCATGCCTTTACGGTTAGTTCGCGCGCAGGGATCGCTGCCGATCGATCGGGATCCGCCGCAATAGCCTCGATCGTCGGCAGCCCTCGCGGAAGCGCCGCGCGCCGACGAGGAGGGGCGCCGGGCTCTCTCCCGTCAGCCCGGCCCGTCGGCGGCCGCGCCGCAGGCCGGGAACGCCCCGAGCGACACGAGCGCCACCTCCCGCAGCGCCTCCCGGTCCGCGCCCGAGGAGGCCAGCACGCCCATGCCCGAGGCGACCGTCGACAGGAAGCGGGCGAGCGCGGCCGGGTTGCTGCCCTCAGGGAGATCGCCCTCCTCCCTCGCCCGCACGAAGCGCTCGCGCAATTCGGCCTCGCCCTGAGCGCGGCGGGCGGCGAGTTCGAACGGGATGTTCTCCGAGCCGGCGCCGCAGGCGAGCCCCCCCTGGACCAGGAGGCAGCCGGGCGGGTTCGCCGGATCGGTGTGGCTCTCGGCGATGCTCGACAGGAAACGCTCGGCGACGTCGCGGGCGGTCGCTCCGGCCAGCACGTAGCGCATGTGCTCCGAGCGCCGCTCGGCGTAGCGGTCGAGGGCGGCCTTCAGCAGGCCCTCCTTGCTGCCGAAGGCGGCGTAGAGGCTCGGCGGCTTGATGCCCATCGCCTTCGTCAGCATGGCGAGGGTCGCCCCATCGTAGCCGTGGCGCCAGAACACCTCCATCGCCTCGTCGAGGGCCTTGTCCGTGCAGAAGGACCGGGGCCGCCCCATCACCATTGTCCGCTGGCTCCAACTTTTGTATCGAGTGGTAGATAAGTCTCTTGACGGCCGGCGTCCATGCCGACATGTGTAACGCACCTTACAGATGTCGGAGCCGGTCGTGAATCCCGATCCTGCTGTCGTCCCTTCTAAAAAAGCTCCGCGTCTCGCCGCGGCCGGCCTCGCCCTCGCGCTTCTCGCAGGGGCATCCTACCATGTCGCTCCCCTGTCGCGCCTCTCAGGGAATCAGGCCGTCGCCGCGACGCCGCCGGTCGAGCAGGCGGTCCCGGTGCCGGTCGCCGCGATCGAGCCGCGCGACGTGGTGCTGTTCGATGAATTTTCCGGTCGCCTCGAGGCGGTCGAGCGCGTCGACGTGCGGGCCCGGGTCGGCGGCGCGGTCGCGGCGACGCATTTTTCCGAGGGCGACCTCGTCCGCGCCGGCGACCTCCTGGTGACGATCGACCCCGCGCCCTATGCGGCCGAGGTGCAGCGCCTGGAGGCGCAGGTCGCCGTCGCCGAGGCGCGGTTGGCACTGACGGCGAGCGACTACGAGCGCGGGCAGCGCCTGTCGGATCAGCGCATCGTCACCGCGCGCGACCTCGACGTACGGGCGAACGCCTTCAAGGAGGCGAAGGCCAATCTCGACGCCGCGAAGGCGACGCTGGCCTCCGCCCGGCTCAACCTCGACTACACGCAGGTGCGGGCGGCGGTGGGTGGCCGGGTCGGGCGCCGGGAGATCACCCCCGGCAACCTCGTGGCGACGGGGGCGGGCGCCGCGGTCCTCACCACCCTGGTCTCGGTCGATCCGATCTATGCGAGCTTCGACGCCGACGAGACGGTGGTCTTGAAGGCGCTCGGGGCCATCGCCGACCCGTCGGGCCGGCGCGGCAAGCTCGACCGCATCCCGGTCGAGATGGCGACCGCCGACGGCGAGCGCGCCAAGGGGCACCTCCAGTTCATCGACAACAAGGTCGATGCCCGCTCCGGCACGGTGCGGGTGCGCGCCACCTTCGCCAATGCCGACGGGCACCTGATCCCGGGCCAGTTCGCCCGGATGCGCCTCGGCCAGGCGGCGCCCGAGCGGCTGCTCCTCGTCGACGAGCGGGCGGTCGGCACCGACCAGGACAAGCGCTTCGTGCTGGTGGTCGGAGCCGACAACCGGGCCGAGTTCCGGGCCGTGACCCTCGGCCGGGCGGTCGACGGCCTGCGGATCGTCACCGCCGGGCTATCGGGGGGCGAGCGGATCGTCGTCAACGGCCTGCAGCGGGTGCGCCCGGGCAGCCTCGTCAGCCCGTCGCCGGTGACGATGGGCGCGCGGCCGATGCAGGAGCCGGGGACGGGGAAGCTGGCGCAGCGGTGAGGTGGGTGGCGGATGGCTTATCTAGCATCGGCCGACACCCCCTCCCGGTCATCCCGGGGCCGCGCAGCGGAACCCGGGATCCATAACCGCCGACGTTGAAGATCATGGCGGCCCGCGTTCCGCTTCATCCTGGACCGTCGGTGGTTATGGATCCCGGGTTCCGCTGCGCGGCCCCGGGATGACGCGGAGGGTGCAAGATCTGTCGTGCAATCGGAAACATTCCTGAACTGCACGCCTCCACCGCCTCGCGTTCTCAAACATAGATCTCAGTTCCCCTCTCCCGTGTGGGAGAGGGGCCAGGGGTGAGGGTGCTACGTCTCCGCGTAAAACTCGGATCGTTCCGGTCCCGGCACCCCGATCAGTGCTTGATCCTGAACCATCTCCACCCTCACCCCTACCCCTCTCCCACTCGGGAGAGGGGATCCCGCGATCATTCCTGATCCCGGGACGTGGACGGCATCCGCCTTCCGCGACCCCTCGCGCCCCCGGAGGGCGGCATGAACCTCTCCAAATTCTTCATCGACCGCCCGATCTTCGCGGGCGTGCTCTCGGTGCTCATCTTCATCGGCGGATTGCTGTCGCTGTTCGCGATGCCGATCTCCGAGTACCCGGACGTGGTGCCGCCCTCGGTCGTCGTCAGGGCGACCTTCCCAGGCGCCAACCCCAAGGTCATCGCCGAGACCGTCGCGACGCCGATCGAGGAGCAGATCAACGGCGTCGAAGGCATGCTATACATGTCGAGCCAAGCGACGACGGACGGCATCATGACGCTGACCGTCACGTTCCGCCTCGGCACCGATCCCGACAAGGCGCAGCAGCTGGTGCAGAACCGCGTCTCGCAGGCCGAGCCGCGGCTGCCGGCGATCGTGCGCCAGCTCGGCATCGTCACGGTGAAGTCCTCGCCCGACCTGACGATGGTGGTCCACCTCGTCTCGCCGAACGGCCGGTACGACATGACGTACCTGCGCAACTACGCGGTCTTGAACATCAAGGACCGGCTCGCCCGCCTCGACGGCGTCGGCCAAGTCCAGCTCTTCGGCTCGGGCGATTACGCGATGCGGATCTGGCTCGACCCGCAGAAGGTCGCCGAGCACGGCCTCTCGGCCGGCGACGTGGTGCGGGAGATCCAGGCCCAGAACGTCGAGGCGGCCGCCGGCGTCATCGGCGCCTCGCCGGCGATCCCCGGCCTCGACCTCCAGCTCTCGCTCAACGCCGAGGGGCGGCTCACCAGCGAGGAGCAGTTCGGCGACATCGTGGTCAAGACCGGCGAGAACGGCGAGATCACGCGCCTGCGCGACATCGCCCGGATCGAGCTCGGGGCCTCGGACTACGCTCTCCGCTCGCTCCTCGACAACAAGTCGGCGGTGGCGATCCCGATCTCGCAATCGCCCGGCTCGAACGCGATCCAGATCTCCGACGAGGTCCGCCGGACCATGGCGGAGATCAAGACGACCATGCCGGAGGGGATCGATTACCAGATCGTCTACGACCCCACCCAGTTCGTGCGCGCCTCGATCGAGGCGGTGATCCACACCCTGCTCGAGGCGGTGGCCCTCGTCGTCCTGGTGGTGATCCTCTTCCTCCAGACCTGGCGGGCCTCGATCATCCCGCTGCTCGCCGTGCCGGTCTCAATCGTCGGCACCTTCGCGGTGATGCACGCTTTCGGCTTCTCGATCAACGCGCTCAGCCTGTTCGGCCTCGTGCTCGCCATCGGCATCGTCGTCGACGACGCGATCGTGGTGGTGGAGAATGTCGAGCGCAACATCGAGGCCGGGCTGTCGCCGCGCGACGCCAGCTACCAGGCGATGCGCGAGGTCTCGGGGCCGATCATCGCCATCGCCCTGGTGCTGGTGGCGGTGTTCGTGCCGCTCGCCTTCATCAGCGGGCTGACGGGCCAGTTCTACAAGCAGTTCGCGCTGACCATCGCGATCTCGACCGTGATCTCGGCGATCAACTCGCTGACCCTGTCCCCCGCCCTCTCGGCCCTGCTGCTCAAGGACCACCACGCGCCGAAGGACCGGCTCACCCGGGTCCTCGACACTCTGCTCGGCTGGTTCTTCCGCCGCTTCAACCGCGCCTTCGGCTGGGCCTCGGACGGCTACGGACACGGCGTCGGCGGCGTCATCTCCCGCAAGGGCGCGATGATGGTGATCTACCTCGTCCTCGTCGGCGTGACCGCGATGCTGTTCCGCCAGATCCCCGGCGGCTTCGTGCCGGGCCAGGACAAGCAGTACCTCGTCGGCTTCGCGCAGCTCCCCGACGGCGCGACCCTCGACCGGACCGAGGAGGTGATCCGCAAGATGAGCGAGATCGCCCTCAAGGAGCCCGGCGTCGAGAGCGCGGTCGCCTTCCCCGGCCTGTCGATCAACGGCTTCACCAACTCGTCGAATTCGGGGATCGTGTTCTCGACCCTCAAGCCCTTCGAGGAGAGAAAGGATCCGGGCTTGAGCGGCGCCGCCATCGCGATGTCGCTCAACAAGAAGTACGCCGCCATCCCGGAAGCCTTCATCGCCATGTTCCCGCCGCCGCCGGTCAACGGCCTCGGCACGATCGGCGGATTCAAGCTCCAGATCGAGGACCGGGCCGGCCTCGGCTACGAGGCGCTGAACGAGGCCACGAAGGCCTTCCTCGCCAAGGCCGCCCAGGCGCCCGAGCTCGCCGGCCTGTTCTCCAGCTTCCAGATGAACGTGCCGCAGCTCTTCGCCGACATCGACCGGACCAAGGCACGCCAGCTCAAGATCCCGGTCACCGACGTGTTCGACACCCTGCAGATCTATCTCGGATCGCTCTACGTCAACGACTTTAACCGCTTCGGCCGCACCTACTCGGTCCGGGTCCAGGCCGACGCACCCTTCCGCGCCCATTCCGACGATGTCGGCCAGCTCAAGGTGCGGGCGGGCTCGGGCGAGATGGTGCCGCTCTCGACGCTCCTGCGCGTGCGCCAGACCGCCGGGCCCGAGCGGGCGATGCGCTACAACGGCTTCCTCTCCGCCGACATCAATGCCGGTGCGGCGCCGGGCTTCTCGTCCGGCCAGGCGCAGGAGGCCGCCGCCCGCATCGCCGCCGAGACCCTACCGCGGGGCTTTGCCTTCGAGTGGACCGACCTCACCTACCAGGAATTCATCGCCGGCAATTCGGGGGTGTGGGTGTTTCCGCTGGCGCTGCTCCTCGTCTTCCTGGTGCTGGCGGCGCAGTACGAGAGCCTGGCCCTGCCGCTGGCGATCCTGATGATCGTGCCGATGGGCCTGCTCGCGGCGATGACCGGGGTCTGGCTGTCGTCGGGCGACAACAACGTCTTCACGCAGATCGGTCTGATCGTGCTGGTCGGGTTGTCGGCGAAGAACGCGATCCTGATCGTCGAATTCGCCCGCGAGCTGGAATTCGCCGGCCGCACGCCGGTCCAGGCGGCGATCGAGGCGAGCCGCCTGCGGCTTCGCCCGATCCTGATGACCTCGATGGCCTTCATCATGGGCGTCCTGCCCCTCGTCACCGCCACGGGCGCCGGCTCGGAGATGCGCCGCGCCATGGGCGTGGCGGTGTTCTCCGGGATGATCGGGGTGACCGCCTTCGGGCTCTTCCTGACCCCGGTCTTCTACGTGCTGCTGCGGCGGCTCAGCGGGAACCGGCCGCTGAAGCAGCATGGTGGGCACGAGGGAGTGGCGGAGGGGCGCGTGGTCGAGGCGGCGTGAGGGGGAGGTCGCCGGTGGCGCCATCGGGCGGCATCGTCAACGGCGCATTGACCGTGGTGTCGTCACACGCTGCCAGCAGCGCTGGTTGTTCGAGACACGCAAAGCTGTACGGGAAAGGAAGAGGCGCCGGTCCCCCCTCTCCCGTGTGGGAGAGGGGCCGGGGGTGAGGGTGACACGGTTCAGTATGAAGCGCGGTGCGTGGTGCTGGCAGCTCAACAGTCGGAGTTTACTCCGGCACCGTGTCACCCTCACCCCTACCCCTCTCCCACACGGGAGAGGGGATCCCGCGCTTGATCTTGAGAGGGATTTGCCTCGGGCAACACCACTCAACAGTTATCACCGCCCCTTGCAGCGGCTCCGCAGCAGCTCCAAGAACTCCTTCTCCGAGCCCTGGACCTGGGCCAGGCGCTCGCTGCGCTCTCCCCCTGAGAGACACCGCCCATAGACGGTGGCGGCGCGGCGCATCGTGTCGACGTGCTGGCGCCAGCCGCGGCAGCGGTCGGCCTCGCTGTCGCCGACGGTCTCCAGGCGCTCGATCGCCATCTTCTGCGAGGATTGCGCCACCAGGAGGTCGCGGGCGCAGGTGCCGTCGGTGGCGTGGGCGCCGCCGGCCGCGACGACGAGGAACGCCGCCGCGCAGAGAGCAAGTCGCATGGTCACGCCGCCTGGGCGGGAGATTGGGTCAGGAGGGCGTAGAGCGCGTCGGCGTCGCGGGCGGCGCGGATGCGGTCGATGATGCCGGGCTCGCGCAACACCCGGGCGACCCGGGCGAGCGCCTTCAGGTGGTCGGCGCCGGCGCCCTCGGGGGCGAGCAGCAGGAAAGCGATGTCGACCGGCTGGCCGTCCAGGGCCTCGAAATCGACCGGGCGCTCGAGACGGGCCATCAGGCCGAACAGCGTGTCGAGCCCCGGCAGCTTGCCGTGCGGGATCGCCACGCCCTCGCCGATGCCGGTCGAGCCGAGGCGTTCGCGCTGGAGCAGCGTCTCGAAGATTTCGCGCTCGTCCAGGCCCGGCAGGTGGCGGGCCGCCTGGGCGGCCAGCTCCTGCAGAACCTGCTTCTTCCCCTGCGCGCGCAGCGCCGGGAGGACCGCCTCCGGCTTCAGGAATTCCAGCAATGGCATCGAGACCGCTGCCTCATCGGCGGGGAGCGCGACGGGCGCCCCGCACTTGTTCCAGGACCGGAGGCCTTCCGCGACAGGGGGTTAGACCTGCTCACGGAGTGCCGCGTTCCGGCGGATCGATCCAGCCGATCGCGCCGTCGCCCCGACGATATACGACGTTGACCCGCTCGGTTCCAGCGTGAACGAAGACGAGAACGGGGACACCGGTGAGATCGAGCTCCACCACCGCCTCGCTCACCGTGCGCCGATGCAGGGTGCGGGTGCTCTCGGCGATGATCGGCGGGTGCTCGCCGGTATCCTCCTCGGGCGATTCCATCACCGAGTAGGCCGCCTCCATCACGGCGGTGTCGTCGCTCCGCAAGGCCCCGTTTCCGAGGACGCCGTCCACCGCCGCGCCCTTGGCGTGGCCGTTCGGATGGGCCTTGAGGCGATGCTTGTAGCGGCGCAGGCGCTTCTCGATCCGCTCGGCGGTCTGGTCGAAGCTCGCATTCGCGTCGTGGGCGGCGCCCGACGCCTCCAGGGTGATGCCCGAGGGCAGGTGCAGCACGCAGTCGGTGCGAAAGGCGCTGCCGTCCCGACCGACCGTCACGTGGCCGTGATAGGCACCGTCGAAGTACTTGGCGAGGGCCGCGGAAATCCGCTCCTCCACCCGGGTTCTCAGGGCCTCCCCGAGATCCACGCCACGACCCGACACGCGCAACGCTGCCATCAGCTCCCTCCGGTCTCGTCGTTCGTCGGCCCTTGCTCCGGGGACGTCTCCGGCGCCAGGGCCAGCCCTCAAGAGCTAAGAACGCCGGGACGCGAAGTCAACGAAGCCGGCTCAGTTGCGGCAGCGGAAGCGTGGCCGCTGCGTTCAGCGCGCCGGCATCGCCGCGCGCTCGCGCCGGCGCTCGATCGAGGACGGGATGCGCAGGGATTCCCGGTACTTCGCCACGGTACGGCGGGCGATGTCGACGCCCTCGCCGCGCAGGCGCTGCACCAGGGCGTCGTCCGACAGGACGTCGTCGGCGGTCTCGCCGTCGATGAGCTGCTTGATGCGGTGGCGCACCGCCTCCGACGAATGGGCCGCCGCGCCCGCCGCCCCGGGGATCGCCGCGGTGAAGAAGTACTTCATCTCGAAGGTGCCGCGGCTGGTGCCGATCGACTTGTTCGAGGTCACCCGCGAGACGGTGGATTCGTGCATGCCGATCGCGTCGGCGACGGTCTTCAGGTTGAGCGGCCGCAGGTGGGCGACGCCGTTGACGAAGAACCCGTCCTGCTGGCGCACGATCTCGCTCGCCACCTTCAGGATGGTGCGGGCGCGCTGCTCCAGGCTGCGGGTGAGCCAGTTGGCGGTCTGGAGGCATTCCGACAGGAAGGCCTTGTCGGTCTCGGTCGCCGCCCCGCGCGAGACGGTGGCGTAGTAGCTCTGGTTGACCAGGACCCGCGGCAGCGCCTCGCTGTTGAGCTCGACCAGCCAGGAGCCGTCGGGGGCCGGGCGCACGAACACGTCCGGCACCAGCACCTCGACCGGGCCGGCGCCGAAGGCGCGGCCGGGCTTGGGATCGAGGCGGCGCAGCTCCGCCAGCATGTCGGCAAGGTCCTCCTCGTCGACCCCGCACAGGCGGCGCAACCCCGAGAAGTCGCGCTTGGCGACGAGGTCGAGGCGCGAGACCAGCGCCTGCATCGCCGGATCGAACCGGTCCTGCTCGCGCAGCTGGATCGCCAGGCACTCGGCGAGGTCGCGGGCGCCGACGCCGGAGGGATCGAAGCCCTGCACGATCCCCAGAACCCGCTCGACGACGGCCAAGGCGACGCCGAGGCGCTCGGCGAGGGCGGAGAGATCCTCGCGCAGGTAGCCGGCCTCGTCGATGGCATCGACCAGGAAGCCGCCGACTAGGCGCTCGACGGGGTCGCGAGTGGCGATGTCGAGCTGGGCCGCGAGGTGGTCGTGCAGCGAGGATTCGGCGGTGAGCGTTGCCTCGAAATCCGGCGCCTCGCCGTCGAAGCTGCCGCCGCTGCCGCTCCACGGCGCCGGGGTGAGCGACAGCCCCTCCCCTGCCGCCGCCGGCGCCTCGCGGCCGACCGGGCCATCATCCGGAAACACGTTGTCGAGGCGGGTGCCGAGGTCGCTCTCGATCTCGCTGCGGCTCGGATTGAGGTCGTGGGCGAGCCAGGGCTCGGCCGCCGAGTCTCCGTCGAATCCCGCGCCGTCGAATCCCGCGCCGTCGAACCCGTCGCCGTCGCCGCCCGAATCGGACGCCTCGCCGCGGGAGTCGCCCGGCTCCGGCGCCTCGGTCTCGGCCCGCTCCAGGAGCGGGTTGCGCTCCAGCTCGGCATCGACATAGGTCGCGAGGTCGAGGTGGGACAGTTGCAGAAGCTTGATCGCCTGCAGGAGTTGCGGCGTCATCACCAGGGCCTGGCCCTGGCGCATCTCGAGCCGTTGCAGCAATCCCATCAGCCAGCCCCGCCATGCGACGCCCCGGCTTCGCCCGAGGTCGGCACAAGTCTTGCTTCAGACATCTGACAGCAGCTTTAAACCGAAGCGGGTCACGCGTCAAAGCGATCGTGAGGGGGCGGTCGGCTGCCCCCGAGGGTGCCGCAGGGCAGGGCCGGGTGCCAGTGGAAAAGAGCCCTCCCTCTCAAGAGGGGGCGGATCGACGCAAGGTCGCTTGAATCTGCAAATTTTTTGACAAGTGAAGATCGCGAAAATCCTTGAAACCACTATTCCGCGATTATCTAGATCGCATCCGATCGCAGCGTGACACGGCACACGCTATGGAAGGACTCCATGCCGCCGGACGGTCCTTCATAAGCCACTCCCCTTTCCCGGACGACTGGAGCGTCAGCGGAAGGATATCCGGGATCCAGTAGAAGACGCACCGCGAAGCGACTCTGTATGCTGCAACACCACAGACATACGGTTACTTCACGATTTCTTGTGCTGGATCCCGGACCTTCTTCCACTTCGTTTCAACCGTCCGGGAAAGTGGGAGCGCCATGATCGATGCACGAGATTCTTGATTTCGTAGCATTGTCTCCCATGGAGCGGCATCCGCTTCGTCGGAGAAAAGACTCTACAGCCGGAAATCCTCGCCCAGGTACAGCCGCCGCACGTCCTCGTTCGCCACGATCTCGTCGGGCGTGCCCTCGGTAAGGATGCGGCCGGAATGGACGATGTAGGCCCGGTCGATCAGGCCGAGCGTCTCGCGCACGTTGTGGTCGGTGATGAGCACGCCGATGCCGCGGCCCTTGAGGTGCATCACCAGCTCCTGGATGTCGCCGACCGCGATCGGGTCGATGCCCGCGAAGGGCTCGTCGAGCAACATGAAGGAGGGCGAGGAGGCGAGCGCCCGGGCGATCTCGCAGCGCCGCCGCTCGCCGCCCGAGAGCGCGATCGAGGGCGACTTGCGCAGGCGGGTGATGTTGAACTCCTCGAGCAGCGAATCGAGCTTGCGCTCGCGGGTCTTGCGGTCGGGCTCGACCACCTCGAGCACCGCCCGGATGTTGTCCTCGACGTTGAGGCCGCGGAAGATCGAGGCCTCCTGCGGCAGGTAGCCGATGCCGAGGCGCGCCCGTTGGTACATCGGCAGCCGGGTGATCTCCTGGCCGTCGAGGCTGATCGTGCCGCGGTCGGCCGAGACCAGGCCGGTGATCATGTAGAAGATCGTCGTCTTGCCGGCGCCGTTGGGGCCGAGCAGGCCCACCGCCTCGCCGTTGCGCACGGTCAGGCCGGCATCGTGCACGACGGTGCGGGCGCCGTAGCTCTTCTTGAGCCCGGCCACCGCCAGGATGCCGGGCCCGCCGAACCCGTCGGCGGCGCCGTCCTGCTCCACCGCCAGGCCTTCGGCCCGGCGTCCGCGGCCGAACAGGCGCCCGAGGCGCGAGACGGCCCGGGGGGCGGGCATGGCAGGCGTCTGGGTTGCGTGCGCTTGCAGGGGCAGGGCGGAGGGAAAGGTCACGGGCTCACTCGCGAAGGATGCCGGAGGTCCGGCGCCCCGCCGCGTCGGCCTGATCCGCCCCAGGCGGCCGTGCGGCGGGTGAACGGCGCCGGTTTAGCCGAAGCCGGGCCCCGGCCGCAACGCGCGCGAGATCCACTTCGTGTTCTGGAACACACCGCCACAATGCGCTTACAAAGTCGTTCATCCGACTCCTCCCGCCCGGACGGCCCGATGCTCTCGCTCCTCGACCTCTGCGCCCGAATCGATGCCGGCCATCTGACGCCCGAGGGGGCGGTCGGCCTCGTGCGCGAGGCGATCGCGGCCCGCGAGCCGGAGATCGGCGCCCTGGTCTGCGTCGATCCCGCCCCCGCCGTCGCGGCGACGGGCCCGCTCGCCGGCATCGCGGTCGGGATCAAGGACATCATCGACACCGCCGACCTGCCGACCCGGATGGGCTCGGAGATCTACGAAAACTGGCGCCCGAGGGCCGACGCGCCGGTGGTGGCGCGGCTGAAGACCCTCGGCGCGGTGCCGCTCGCCAAGACCACCACCACGCCCTTCGCCTTCCTCGACCCCACCGCGACCCGCAACCCGCATAACCCCGGGCACACCCCCGGCGGCTCCTCGGCGGGATCGGCCGCCGCGGTGGCGGCCGGGATGCTGCCGCTGGCGCTCGGCACCCAGACCGGCGGCTCGATCATCCGCCCGGCGGCGTTCTGCGGCGTCGTCGGGGTCAAGCCGTCGTTCCGGCTGCTGCCGACGGTGGGGGTGAAGTGCTATTCCTGGGCCCTCGACACGCTCGGCCTGTTCGCAGGCAGCGTCACGGATGCCGCCCACGCGCTCGCGCTGCTCGCCGACCGGCCGGCCATCGCGCGCACCGGCGATGCCGGCGCGCCCCGGATCGGGATCCTGCGCCAGGAGTTCTGCGCCGCCCCCGAGCCGGAGGCGGAGGCAGCGCTGGCCCGGGCAGCGCGCGCGGCCGAGGGGGCCGGCGCGACGGTCCGCGACCTCACCCTGCCGGCCCCGTTCGGCGAGGCCTTCGCGGCGCACGGCACGATCCAGGACTACGAGGCGCGCCAGGCGCTCGCCTGGGAATACGCCGCCCACCGCGACGCCCTGCCGCCGCGCCTGCGCGCCGCCCTCGACGCGGCGCAAGGGGTCGAGACCGCGGCCTACGACGCCGCCCGCCGCACCGCCCACCACGCCCGCCGCAGTCTGAAGGACGTTTTTTCCGAGAGCGGCTGCGATGTGCTCCTGACCTACGCGGCGCCGGGCCCCGCGCCGGCCGGCCTCGACCAGACGGGCGATTCGCGATTCAACCGGCTCTGGACCCTGATGGGCGTGCCCTGCGTCACCCTGCCGGTCGACCGGACCTCTACCGGCCTGCCGGTCGGGGTGCAGGTGATCGCCCGGTTCGGCGACGACGGCCGGGCACTCGCGGCGGCGGGGCTGATCGAGCGGGCGTTGCGGGAGTAATACCAACGGTCGTTGAAAACGACCTTTCGTTCCGTTCTCGAATTTTCGCCAAGCGAAAGGCCCTGGACGTCTGGGCTTGGCATCGGAAATTCGAGATGGATCAATGGCCCGATGCGTCAACATCTCGGGCCATTGGTATAAAGGCTTACGCCGCCGCCGACACCCCTCCACCGGCCGCCCCGGCTCCCGGCAGCGCTCCCACCGGACAGGGCCGGCCGAACAGGAAGCCCTGCAGCTCGTCGCAGCCCGCCTCGCGCAGGATCGCCGCCTGCGCCTCGGTCTCGACGCCCTCGGCCAGCACGATCATGCCGAGCGCCTTGCCGAGACCGACCGTGGCGCGCACGATCTCGATGCTGCCGGCCTCGTCGCCCGCCCCCTGCCCGAGGCCCTGCACGAAGCAGCGGTCGATCTTGATCTTGTCGAAGGGGAAGCGGCGCAGGTAGCTGAGGGACGAGTAGCCGGTGCCGAAATCGTCCATCGCCGTGCCGATCCCGAAGGCGCACAGGCGGTGCAGGATCGCCAGCGTGGCCTCGTCGTCCTGCAGCAGCACCGATTCGGTGATCTCGAGTTCGAGCCGCTCGGGCGGCAGGCCACTCGCCGCGAGGGCCCCCATGACCTCCTCGACGAGGCTGTCGCCGACGAACTGCGCCGGAGAGAGGTTCACCGCCACCTTGATGTCCGCCGGCCAGGCGGCGGCGTCGGCACAGGCCCGGGCGAGGGCCCAGGCGCCGAGCCGGCGGATTTGCCCGGTCGCCTCGGCGATCGGGATGAATTCGCCCGGGCTGACGAACCCTTCGCGCGGGTGGCGCCAGCGCAGCAGCGCCTCGCGGGCGCGCAGGCCCGACCCGTCCGCGGCGACGATCGGCTGGTAGTAGAGGTCGAGCTGCCCCTCGGCGAGGGCGACGCGCAGGTCCGCGCCGAGCTGGCGGCGGCGCTGGAGGTCGGCATCCATCGCCGGGTCGAAGAAGCGCCAGCCATTCCGCCCCGAGGACTTCGCCTGATAGAGGGCGACATCGGCCCGGCGCAGGAGCTCGGCGGTGGTGAGGCCGGGCTCGTCCGTCATCGCGAGGCCGATCGAGGTGCCGATGCCGACCTCGTGGCCCTGGACCTCGAAGGGCCGGCGCAGCAGCTGCACGATCCGCTCGGCCAGCGCCGCCACGCCGGCCGGGTGCGAGGGCGCGCAGCGGATCACCGCGAACTCGTCGCCGCCCAGGCGCCCGACGAGCGCCGTGGCGCCGACCGCCTCCTGGAGCCGCCGCGCCACGAGGCACAGGAGTTCGTCGCCGACCGGGTGGCCGTGGGTGTCGTTGACCTCCTTGAAGCCGTCGAGGTCGAGGCAGAGCACGCTCACCACCTCGTCGGCGCCGCGCTCCGCCAGGACCGCGTCGAGGCGCTCCTGGAGCTGCGTGCGGTTCGGCAGCCCGGTCAGGGCGTCGTGGCCGGCCATGTGGGCGATGCGCGCCGCGCTACGGCTGCGCTCGGTCACGTCCTCGTGGGTGCAGACCCAGCCGCCGCCGGGAATCGGCACGTGCACGACCGCGATGGCGCGCCCATCGGGGAGATCGCAGGTGAAGCTCGTCGGCGTCCCGCCGGCGGCGATGCGGGCGCAGGACTCCACCAGCGGGATCGCCAGCCGCCCGGCCGCGCCGAGATGTCCGAGCAGCGCGGAGAGCGGCGCGCCCGGCCGGCGCAAGGCCTCCGGCACGGCGTGCATCTGGGCGTAGCGCGCGTTCATCACGATCAGCCGGTCGTCGCGGTCGAACAGGCACAGGCCCTGAGTCATGTGGTCGAGGGCGACGCCGAACTGTGCGTGCTGGGTGCTGAGCTCCCGCTCGGCGCGCGCGCGCATCTCGGCGGCGGCGCGGGCGGCCTCGGCCTGCACCAGCTGCGCCTGCGCCCGCACCTGGCGGAAGGCCAGGAACACCAGCCCGCCGAGGCCGAGATCGAGCAGCAAAGCGGCCGCGCCGACGAGCCAGGCCTGCCGGCGCCACCCGGCGAGGCTCGCCTCCGCCGTGCGGCTGACGCTCAGGAGCATCGGGTAGCGTATCAGCGTCCGGCTGGCGATGATGCGGTCGCGCCCGTCGATCGGGCTGGCGGTGCGGATCACCCCGCTGGTCATCTGCTTCTGCGCGACGCGGGACGCGCCGACTCTCGCGAAGACCTGCCCGACGCTGCCGTCGTGCTGGGGATGGCGCACCAGGAGCGTCCCGTCGTCGCGGAACACCGAGATCACGTCGTTCGGCGTCGGGGCGATCGTCCGGTAGAGCCGCTCGAAATAGCCGAGCTCGACCGCGCCGAGCACCAGGCCGAGGAAGGTCCCGTCCGGGGCCCGGACCTTGCGGGCGATGTAGATCGTCCACACCCCGTCGCCGCGGTTCTGCACCGGCCGGCCGATGAAGCGGTCGAGGGCGGGATCGGCCGCCAGGGCCTTGAAGTAGTCTCGGTCGGCGATGTTGACCGTCGGGATGGGCCAGTAGCGGCTGAAGTTCAGGAGGTTGCCGCGGCGGTCGATCACCGTGACGGCGTTCACCTGCGGCAGGGCGGCGATGCGGGTCTTGAGCGCCTCGTGCAGCGCCTCCCGGCCCGCGAAGGCGGCGTAGGCCTCCTCGCTCGCCACCTGCGCGGTCCGGGCCTCGGCGATCACCGTCTCCTGGACCAGCTCGATCGATTGCAGCGCCCGGTCGGCTTGGTCGGCGAGAACGGTGGAGAGGCCGATGAGGCTGCGCTCGGTCTCCGTGATCGCCTGCTCGTGCAGGTTGCGGACCAGCAGTCCCGCCGCAGCGGCGATCATCGCCGCCAGCAGCCCGGCGGAGGCCGCCACCATCCGGAAGGAGCGGCGGCGCGGGGCCCCGGTGGGCCGCAGGATCGAGGTCGTCGGGTCCACAGCTCTCGTCTGGTCGAAGCGGATGCGTAGAGGCGACGTGTATGCGGCGGGGCTTAAGGAGCGATGAAGCCGCGGGCTGCAATCGGACTTTGCCGAGGGAGAGGCCGAGTATAGGACCGGGCCTCGATTTCAAGGGTGTGGGAATTGTTTCGCTTCGGTCGCAACCGGACGGCGGCACGCAGGATGCGACGGTCGTCCCCGCACGAAGGAATACACCGTGGCAGCCCCGATGCGGCGGCTTCACGCGCCGCCGGGCGTTGGCGGACAGAATTCCCATGAATACCGGGAAGCAGTCCAGTACCAGGACATCGGTTCCGCTGCGTTCCGATGAAGCGTGACCGTGGCGGGCGAGGTCGATGCGGGCTGCAAAGGCGTTCGGCGTCTCTCGGACTCGACTTGCCGCCCCGATGTGCCGCCGCCGCTACAACCCGCCGTCGCGGAACCGGTACCAGGCGACCACCGCCGAGGCGTAGAGCCGGTGCAGGCGGTGCAGCGGCAGCGGCGCGATCGGCGTGGGGGCGAGGGGCAGCGCGTCGGCATCGCCCCGGGCGAGATAGGCGGCGATCGCCTGGCCCATGCGGGTCTGGAGGCCGACGCCCCGGCCCTGGCAGCCGATATCGACGAGGAGGCCGGGCTCGGGCGTGTGCAGGTGGGGCAGGTAGTCCCGGGTGACCGCGACCCGGCCGCACCAGCGGTGGTCGAAGCCGATGCCGGCGAGCTGCGGAAACAGTTTCGGGACGATCCGCTCCAGATGCGCCCAGTCGCCCTGGCCCCGCGGCTCGCGGAACGGCCCGCGCCCGCCGAGCAGCAGCCGGCCGGTATGGTCGAGGCGGAAATAGAGCAGGAGCTTGCGGGTGTCGGAGGAGACCTGGCCCTCCGGCAGCACGCTGCGGCGCAGGTTGTCGGAGAGCGGCGTGGTCGCGACCTGGAACGAGTTCGCCGCGATGATGGTCTGGCGGAGATTCGGCCACAGGTCGCGCGAATAGCCGTTGGTGCAGAGCACCACCTGCTCGGTGGTCAGGCTCGGGCCGGCCTTCGTCCGCACCGTCCAGGTCGCACCCTGCCGCGACAGGCCGGTGACGGGCGTGTCGGTGTGGATCCGGGCGCCGGCGGCCAGCGCGGCGCGGGCGAGGCCGCGGGCGTAGGAGAGCGGCTGCACCGCGCCGCCGCGCCCGTCGAGCCAGCCGCCGCGGTAGCGCTCGGAGCCGATCAGCCGGTCGGTCTCGGCCTTGTCGAGGAGGCGCGCCGGGGCGCCGCGGCGCGCCCATTGTTCGGCCCGGCTTTCGGCCTGGACCAGCCCCTCGTCGGTATGCGCGCCCTGGATCCAGCCGGTGCGGGTGTGGGGCACGTCCATGCGGTGCTTCGCGATGAGGTCGAACACCGCGTCGGCGGTGCCGGCCCCGAATGCAGCGAGGCGCTCGCCGCGCTCAGGCCCGAACAGCTGCACCAGCTCGTCGGGATCGTGCTTGAGGCCCGGGATCACCTGGCCGCCGTTGCGGCCCGAGCCGCCGAAGCCGATCTCGCGCGCCTCCAGCACCACGGGCCTGAGGCCGGCCTCGGCCAGGTGGAGCGCCGTCGACAGGCCGCAGAAGCCGCCGCCAATCACCACCACGTCGGCCCGGCCGGATTCCGTCAACGGCGCCGTCGCGGGCGGGGGGGCGGCGGTGGTGGCCCAGAGGGCGGGCCCCAGCGGGAAGGGTTCGGTCATGGGACGCTCGTCACAGCGGGTTCAGCACCCGCCTCAAAAAATCCTGGGTGCGGGGCTGCTGCGGGCGGCCGAGTACCTCGCGGGCCGGGCCCTCCTCGACGATCACGCCGCCGTCGAGGAAGAGCACCCGGTCGGCGACCTCGCGGGCGAAGCTCATCTCGTGGGTGACGACCACCATGGTCATTCCCTCCTCGGCGAGCCCGCGCATCACGCCCAGGACCTCGCCGACCAGTTCCGGGTCGAGGGCCGAGGTCGGCTCGTCGAACAGGATCGCGTCGGGCCGCATGGCGAGCGCCCGGGCGATGGCGACCCGCTGCTGCTGCCCGCCCGAGAGCTGTTGCGGATGGGCCTCCTCCTTGCCGGAGAGCCCGACCCGGGCGAGCAGCGCCCGGCCGCGCTCGGTAGCCTCCCGGCGATCCTCGCCCTTCACGTAGACCGGCCCCTCGACGACGTTCTCGAGCGCCGTGCGGTGGGGAAACAGGTTGAAGCGCTGAAAGACCATCGAGACCTGGACCCGCACGCCCCGGATCGAGCGGTGGCTGCGGTCGACCTTGCGGCCGTTCACGGTGATCGTCCCGGAATCGTAGGATTCGAGGCCGTTGACGCAGCGCAGCACCGTCGACTTGCCCGAGCCCGACGGCCCGATCACGCAGACCACCTCGCCCTTCGAGACCCTGGCGGTGATGCCCTTCAGAACCTGCAGCGCCCCGAAGGACTTGCGGACGTCGTCGAGCACGATCATCGCCGGCCGGCCTGCTTCTCGAAGTGGCGCACGATCAGGATCAGCGGCAGGCTCAAGGTCAAGTACATCAGCGCGACGAGGGTGAACACGCTGGTGTTCTTGAAGGTCGCCGAGGCGATGAGCTTGCCCTGGAGCGCCAGCTCCGCGACCGTGATGGTCGAGGCCTGCGAGGAATCCTTCAGCATCATGATCATCACGTTGCCGAAGGGCGGCAGCGCGGTGCGGAAGGCCTGCGGCAGCAGCACCCGTCGCATGGTCAGCCCCCAGCCCATGCCGATGGTCTGCGCCGCCTCGACCTGGCCCTTGTCGATCGCCTCGATGGCGGCGCGGAAATTCTCGGCCTGGTAGGCCGAGTAGGCCAGCCCCAAGCCCAGCACGCCCGCCTGCACCGCCGAGAGCGACAGCCCGAAATCCGGCAGCACGAAGTAGATGTAGAACAGCTGCACGATAATCGGGATGCCCCGGATCACGTTGATGAAGGTCGCGGCGAAGAACGACAGAGCGCGGATCCCTGAGACCCGCATCATCGCCCAGACGAGGCCGAGCGCGGTCGAGACCACGAGCGAGCCGACCGTGATCAGGATCGTCAGCCACACGCCCTGGAGCAGGATCGGCACGAACTCGCGGGCGTCAGACAGGAAGCTGTCCATGGAACCGGGCGATCCGCTCAGGACGGGTTCACGGAGGGCTGCAGGCCCCACTTCTCCAGGATCTTCGCCAGCTCGCCGTTCTCCTTGATCTTGGCCAGCCCGGCGTTGATCTTCGCGAGCAGCGCGGTGTCGTCCTTGCGCACGCCGATGCCGACCGAGCCGACGACCACCGGCTTGTACGAGGCGACGAGGTGGGCGTTGGGGAAGTTGCCGCTCTTGAGGTTGTAGGCGATGATCGGCGAATCGGCGAAGATCGCCTTGACCCGGCCGGCATTGACGTCGCGCAGCATGTCCGGGAACGTGTCGTAGACCTTCACGTCGGCGAACTGACCCGATTTCTTGAGCGCGTCGACGAAGGCGGTACCCACCTGCGCGCCCACCGTCTCGCCCTTGAGGTCGGCGAACGTGGTGTAGGCCTTGGTGTCGGCCTTCGGCACCACCATCCCCTCGCCGTAGGAATAGACCGGGCCGGAGAACGCGATCACCTCCTGGCGCGGCGGTGTGATGAACATCGCGGCCGAGATCGCGTCGATCTTCTTGGCGGTCAGTGCCGCGATCAGGGTCGAGAACTGGAACGGCTCGATCTGCACCGAGAAGCCGGCCTGCTTGCCGATGGCGGTGATCACGTCCACCATCACGCCCTGGATGGTGTTGGTCTTGGTGTCGAGGAAGGTGAAGGGGACGCCCGTCGGCGTCGAGCCGACCCGGACCGTCTCCTGCGCCAGGGCGGGACGGGCGAGGGCGCTCCCTGCGAGCAGCACCAGGGCCGCGCCCGCGGCCCGAACGAGACGCTTCATCCTGATCTCCCCTGCCGGCTTCCTGCGGCACTTCGGCGGTTCACCGCTCGAATTTCATTGACATGAACATCAGGCCATATTTCGCTGCCTGTCGCAATCGAATTTCATGCGCATGAAACAGGCGGCAGATCGACCACGAAACGGGCAAGGGAGCGGGCAAGAGAGCGGCCTTGCCGGCGGGCCAGTGGCGGCCGACCTCGCGGTCGGGCAGCGGCTGCGCGCCTTGCGGCAGGCGCGCGGCCTGTCGCTGAAGGCGGTGGCGGCGGCGACCGGGCTGTCGATTGGTTATCTCAGCCAGGTCGAGCGCGGCCTGTCCTCGCCGTCCCTGCGGGCGCTGACGCAGGTCGCCGACCTCCTCGGGGTCGGGATCAGTGCGCTGTTCGGCTCGGCGGAGGGCACTGAACCCGACGGGATCGTCACCCGAGCCGGCGAGCGGGCGGCGCTCACGCTCTGGCGCGCCGGCATCACCAAGCAGTTGCTGACGCAGGGCGACGGGGCTCTGAGCCTGTTCCTGATGCAGCTCGCGCCCGCTTCCGGGACCGGCGACGAGGCCCTGGTCCATGACGGCGAGGAGGCTGGGCTGGTGATGGAGGGCGCCCTCGTCCTCACGGTGGAGGAGACGACAGCGGAACTCGGGCCCGGCGACAGCTTCCGCTTCGCCAGCCGGCGCCCCCACCGCTACCGCAACCCGTCCCCCGACCGGATCGCCGTGGTGCTGTGGGTCAACGCCGTGCCGCAGGCGTGAGGGGCCGCGCGGTATCCGGTTTCTTCCCCTCCGAGGCATCTCTCGACGTCATCCCGGGTTCTCGCTTTTGGCGAGCCCCGGGATGACGTCGAGGGTATCAGGTTCGTTGGTCGTCTCCGGGGTGATCGGCATCGCCCGGGCGCTCGGCGTCGCCGTGATCGCCGAAGGGATCGAGACGCCCGAGGAACTGGCGGCGCTCCGCGAGGCCGGCATGACCCTGTTCCAGGGCTACCTGTTCGCGCGGCCGACGGTGGCGGCCCTGCCGGAGCTGAACCTGCCGGGGCTGCGGCAGGCGGCGTGACGCCCGGCGGGCCGCGTGGAGCCGGCCGAGGCCGCTAATCCAGGAACCGCCGCACGGTGACGCGCGAGACCACCGCGGTGACGATCGAGGCGATGACCCCGATCAGCACCACGCTGGCATAGCCGCGCCAGCCGATGGCGAAGCCGCCGAACAGGGCCTCGAGCTCGTCGCCCGCGGGTCCGGCGCGCCAGAACCGGGCGAGCGCGCCGCCGGCCCCGATCACCGCGAGCGCCGCGACGGCGCCGATCGCCCCGCCGCGCAACCCCAGGCGGAAGAAGCGGCGCTGGAACTCCCGGGCGATGAAATCGGCGTCGGCACCGACGAAGTGCAGCACCTCGACCACCTCGCGGTTGCCCGCCATCGCGCCGCGGGTCGCGAAGGTGACGGCGAGCCCGGTGGCGAGCAGCACCAGGGCCACGACCGCCACGCCGACGCCCACGACCGTGTTCGCCATGGTCGAGAGGCGCGAGAGCCACAGCGCGTGGTCGTCGAGGCTCGCGACCCCCGGCAGGGCCTCGGCGAGGCGCTGGCGCAAGGCGCCGAGATCGGGGGTGCTCGACCCCAGCCGCACGGTGATGAGACGCGGCACCGGCAGGTCGCCGAGATCGAGGCCGCTGCCGAGCCAGGGTTCGAGCAGGCGCTCGGATTCCGCCTTGGTGAAGGGCCGCGTCGAGGCGATGCCCGGGGTGTTGGCGGCGAGCGAGGCCGCCTTGGCGACGTCGGCATCGGTGTCGCGGCCCGGCGCCGGCCGGACCTGGATCGTCACCTCCTGCGCCACCGAGCCCTGCCACTGCGCCGCGCTCGAGGCGACGATCTCGGCGCCCCCGGCGCAGAGGGCGGCGAGGAAGGTCAGGATCGCGATCACCGCGGCGAGCGCCCGCCCGGCGCTGGTGTCGGTCGGCACCAGGGCCGCGTTGCGGCGCAAGGTGGGCGGCAGGTCGGGGCCGGGCGCCTCGCGCCGCGGCGGCCGCTCCAGGGTGGCTCCTTCAGACATGGTCTGCCTCCCCGCGGCTCCTACGATTTCCGAACGATCCGTTCGGAAATCGTAGGAGCAAGCCGGCGCGGCGCTTGAGCGAAGCCGGTTTCCGCATCGCGAAAGCGATCCGACAGGATCGCCTGGAGCGATCAATCGGAAACTGTATCATCCCTCGATCCGCAGGCGGTTGTTGCCCAGGACGAACCGGCGCGCGTCGACGAGGTCCATCAGGGCGAAATCGTGGGTGGCGATCAGCACCGAGGTGCCGAGGCGGTTGAGCTCGACGAACAGGCGCAGCAGGCGCCGGCCGAGCTGGGGGTCGACGTTGCCGGTCGGCTCGTCGGCGAGCAGCAATTCCGGCCGGGCGATCAGCGCCCGGGCGATTGCCGCGCGCTGCTTCTCGCCGCCGGACAGGAGCGGCGGCAGCACGTGCATGCGCTCGCCGAGGCCCACCCAGCGCAGGAGCTCCACCACCTCGGCCCGGTAGCTCGTCTCGGCCCGGCCCTGGACGCGGAGCGGCAGGGCAACGTTCTCGTAGGTCGTCAGGTGGTCGAGCAGGCGGAAATCCTGGAACACCACGCCCATGCGCCGGCGCAAGCTCGTCAGCGCGCCGCTCGAGATGCCGCTCACCTCCTCGCCGAACACCGAGACGAGGCCCCGGCTCGGCCGCACCGAGAGCAGGATCAGGCGCAGCAGCGTCGTCTTGCCGGCGCCCGACGGGCCGGTGAGGAACTGGAACGAGTGCGGCGCGATGGTGAAGCTGATGTCGCTCAGGATCTCGGGGCCGACCCCGTAGCGCATCCCGACATTCTCGAACCGGACCACCGGCTCGTCCATCCCGCCGAGCAGGCTGCTTCCGGTCCCCCGGTCCTTTCTCGCGTCCATCCGGTCTCCCTGCGCGCCGGTCGCCATGCCTGACCGGTCCTCATGTCCCGACCGGTCCCGATGTCCCGTGTCGCTCGATATCCCGCGTCGCTTGCCCGGGCCCGTCCGGCACGAGCGCCATGTCACCGCGAGGGCCCCGGCGATCCGCGCCGCTTTACCACGCATTAAGGCTGTCGCGGGAGGAGTCGTGGTCCGGCCCCGATGCCGCGCCCGACTGATTCGCCATGCTGATCGTCTGTCCCGCCTGCGCAAGCGAATATACGCTCGATTCCGAGCAGATCGGCCCGGCAGGGCGCACCGTGCGCTGCGCCGCCTGCCGCGAACCCTGGTTCGTCTCCGCCCCCACCGCGGAGCCGGGCCCCGACCTCTCGCCCCCGGGCGAGGCGGTGTTCTCCGCCGCCGGGACCGCAGCGCCCCGCCGGGCCGGGGCGCGGGCCGCGAAGGCGCTCGCCGCCGGGCAGCCGTCGCGCCGGCGCCTCGCCGGAGCGGCGCTGGCGGCCGCGGGCTTGGTTGCCGTCGTGCTCGCCCTGGTACCGGCGGGCCGAACCGGACTCGTGCGCGCCCTGCCCCAGACCGCCCGGCTCTATGCGGGGCTCGGCCTGCCGGTGAACCTGCGCGGCCTCGCCTTCCGGGACGTCGCCGCCTACCAGGTGCCGGACGCCTCCGGCAGCGGCCGCGTCGTGGTCGAGGGCGACCTGGTGAGCGCCGCGAGGGAGGCGGTGGCGGTACCGCCCCTGCGCCTCGAACTGCGCGACGAGCACGGCCAGGTCGTCTACCGCTGGACCGCCCCCGCGCCGCGGGACCGGCTCGAACCTGAGGAATCCGCCCGCTTCCGGGCCGAGCTGCCGAACGCGCCGGCCAGGGGGCGCGACGTGCTGGTCCGCTTTGCCGCGGTTGACAGCGGGGATTCTGCCGTCAGCCTGAGGGCTCCGACGAACCCCAAGTGAACCTGCCGAGACCAATGAACCCGCCCCTGCCCCGCGTCCGCGTCCTGTTCGACGAATCCGCCATCGCGCAGCGCAACGAGGAGATCGCCCGCGCCATCGCGAGCCAGCCGCTGGAGAACCTCCTAGTGGTTGCGGTGCTCAAGGGCAGCTTCATGTTCGCCGCCGACCTGATCCGGGCCCTGCACCGGGCGGGTCTCGCGCCGCAGGTCGAGTTCATCCACCTGTCGAGCTACCGCGCCGCCACGGTGTCGTCGGGCCAGGTGGCGATCCTGCGCGACGTCGAGAGCGAGGTGCGCGGGCGCGACGTGCTCTTGATCGACGACATCCTCGAATCCGGCCGCACCCTCGTCTACGCCAAGGACCTCCTGATGGCCCGCGGCGCGCGCCGGGTGCTCACCACCGTGCTGCTGGAAAAACCCGGCAAGCGCGCGGTGACGATGGACGCGGATTACGTCGGCTTCACCTGCCCGGACGTGTTCGTGGTCGGCTACGGGATGGACGTCGCCCACGCCTTCCGGCAACTGCCCTATGTCGGCCTCGTCGATTACGGCGACGGCGGGCCGGATCTGTTCGACAAGGTTTAGCGCGCGTTCGTGGTCGCCTCCGCGACGGCGGTGGGGTGGCATGGCGCTTTGCGCCTCAGGCGCTGCTGTGCGACGGCCTCGCCCGCGGCCCTGAGCAGATTCTGGCCTGCCTCCTCCTGAGCTTGTCGAAGGATCGTGCGGCACTGGAGCGTCGCGGCGACGGTCCAGGGGACGCGCGCCCGCCTGGGCGTTGAGACCCAGCGCCCGTGGTCGGACAAGGCGATCGCCCGGACCTCGCCCTGTTCTCGATCGTCACCCTGCCGGCCGCGCGTCCGCCCGGGTGCGCCGCAAGGTGGCGCAGGCCGCCCGGGACCCGAAAGCTCAACCCACCTTCTCGGAGGCCCGGGCCGGCCTGCGCCGGGCGGTCTGGCGCGAGCGGGCTTTGGCACCGTCCCGGTGCCGGCGGCACAGAACCAAACCTCGCTTCGACCCACCACCGCTCGGGGCTTATGCTATCTGCAACGCCGCCACGGGAGCAGCGGTCGACCACGCTCGGCGTGCAGGCGAAGGATCGCTTCCCGGCCCGCCTGCACGGCGTCGGCCACCGCGTGCTTGTACTGGAGGGCATTTCGTGAGTGGCTGGGGGGCAAGGACGGTGCGGCGCTTGGACGGCGCGAGAGCGAGACTGCTGCGCCCGCAACCGACGCCTTTTGGACCCGACGTCGATGGTCAGACTTAGCCTGTGCGGGCCTTTCGTTAAAGCATACGACCAGGAGGGATGAGTGTACGATTTCATTAAAATTTTTGGCGAGAGAAACTGCGGGACAAACTTCTTAATTCAGCTTTGTTCAAGGAATTTTACTGCAATTAAAGTTCTTGAGCATGGCGATAATACTGTGCCCAATTCTAGGTCACACATATTTGATGAGAATTTTAGATATTTTGCACTTAATAGACTAATTGATAATCAAAGATTGGAAGAATTTCAATCAAATTTTGGCTGGAAACATTCAGCTGTGACATCTTGTTATCTTCGCATGGCGGAGATTTTTGATAAAACTATGTTTCTTTTTATTGTAAAAAATCCGTATTCATATCTAAATTCGTTATTTAGACGCCCATACAATCTCATGCCGCTTCGAAATACGACCAAATCAGAATTTTTGCGAAGCGCCTTTATCGCAAATCAGAGAGATAATCTTGATGATATTTTGATAGAATCTCCTATTGATTTATGGAATCGCAAGACAAAATCTTACCTGACCGTTGTCAACGATATTAGCAACGCGCGACTTATCAGATACGAGGATCTTGTAGTGGACCTAGCAGGATTCCTGGAATGGATTCATTCGTCGGGAGTGTCACTCGCCGGAAAAATCACCATCCCAGCGGAATCAACCAAAGGCGATCCGTTACTTTTCACCGACTATCGCGATGCTGTGTTGAGCTATAACCCTCAATCAGATTTTCCGCTCGAAGACATCGATTACATCGACTCTTATCTTGATAAAGATTTAGTACACACTTTAAAATATGATAACATCAATAGTATTTCTATTCCGAAGTGGCAGGGAAAATATTCTTTTGAGAGATAAAATAGGAAAAACCGACGCATCGACATATTGCGAAAGTTAATCTGGAGTGCGAGATTTACGAATTTGAATCATTAACCGCACGATCTACGTGACTCTTGCGAAGGCCCAAGGAGGTTGGATCGATTGGGGCCGGACTACAAACAACGATCCACCTTTTGATGTGAAAACAACAAAACTGCACCGCGCCCGGCGCGGCGTTTGGGCCCGAAGCGGTGCGCGTTTGCAACGCCGACGCGTCTCGCTCGGGAAAGCAGCACGATTTCGGAACCGCAACTGCCGCAACGGCTTGACCCGGTGCCGCCGGCCCCGTCACACTCCTCCTGTCCGCGTGGTTTTTCGGCCCGAAGCGACGAGAGGACGAGAGACAAGAGGACATGGCGCGCATCCTGCTGGTCGACGACGAGGAACCGATCCGCGGCTTCCTGAAGCGCGGGCTAGAGATGGACGGTCACACGGTCGTGACGGCGGTCGACGGCAGCGACGGTCTCGACCGGTTGTCAGAGACTGCGTTCGACCTGATGCTGACCGACATCCGCATGCCGCTGATGGACGGCATCGCCTTGGCGCTCGCCGCCAAGCGCGACTATCCGGACCTGACGATCCTGTTGATGACGGGCTTCGCCGACCAGCGCGAGCGCGCCCGCGGCCTCGACGCGATCGTCGCCGACGTGCTGACCAAGCCCTTCACCCTCGCCGACATGCGCGCCACGGTGTCCCGCACCCTGCGCGGCGCCGGGGTGGTAGCGGCGCGCTGACGCGCCTCACTTCGCAGGAGCCGGGCCGGCGAAGCGGGCGAGCGCGAAATCGATGAAGGACCGCAGCTTCGGGGTGATCCGCCGGTCGGGCGCGTAGAGCAGATGCATCGGGCGGGAGACCGGCCGATAGGCCGGCAGCACCTGCACCAGATGGCCCGCCGCCACGGCATCCCGCACCAGGGCGATCGGCTGCAGCAGCAGGCCGAGACCGGCGAGCGCCGCGGTCAGGAGAGCCTGGCCGTTATTGACCAGGAGCCGGTACGACACCTCGACCGTCTCCGGGCCCTCCGGCCCGACGAAGCGCCACTGATCCCCCGTCGCCATGTAGGCGAAACCCAGGCATTCGTGCTGCCGGAGGTCGGCCGGCGCGCGCGGCGCGCCCCGCGCCGCGAGGTAGGACGGGGCGGCGCAGAGGGCGAAGTCCATCGGGCGTAAAGAGCGGGCGATCAGGCCGTTCCCGGCCGGCGGACCGACGCGGAAGATCACCTCGTAGCCCTCCTCGATCAGGTCGGCCTTCCGGTCCGAGAGGGTCAGCTCGACATCGACTTGCGGGTAGGCCGCCAGATAGGCGGGCAGCGCCCGGGCGAGGTCGTAGGCGCCGAAGGTGACGGGAGCGTTCACGCGGATCTGGCCCCGCGGCACCGCTTGGCTGCGCGCCGCCACCGCCTCCGCCGCCTCGACCTCCGCCAGGATGACCCGTACCCGCTCGTAGAGGTCGCGCCCCGCCTCGGTCAGGCTCTGCCGGCGCGTCGTGCGGTGGATCAGCCGGACGCCGAGATGCTCCTCCAGCAGGCGCACCTGCTTGCCGACCGCCTGCGGCGAGAGCCCGAGCAGGTCGCCCGCGGCCGAGAACGAGCCCGTCTCGACGGCCCGGGCGAAGGCCTCCATGCCCGCGAGACGGTCCATCGATCGCAAACCCGGCGTTTCGAATTTCGAATGCGGGCCCGGATTTATCACGGCCCCCGGCGGGTTCATACCGGGACTACGACGAGCGGGGCGGATCAGAGGAGAGACCCGACATGACGACCCAACGCCGCGTGGTGATCACCGAGTTCGGCCCGCCCCAGGTCATGACGCTGCAGAGCGGCGAGCTGGCCGCGCCCGGGGCGGGCGAGGTGTGCCTGCGCCAGACCGCGATCGGCTTCAACTTCATCGACATCTACCAGCGCCGGGGCATCTACCCGCTCGAGCGGCCGACCGGGCTCGGCTTCGAGGCGGCGGGCGTGGTCGAGGCGGTGGGGCCCGGCGTGATGGAGGTGAAGCCCGGCGACCGCGTGGCGTACATGAATGCCGGGGTCGGCGCCTATGCCGACCGGCGCAACGTGCCGGAGGGGAAGCTCGTGCGGCTGCCCGACGGCGTCGGCGACGAGACCGCCGCCGCCCTGCTGTTCAAGGGCATGACGGCGCAGTACCTGCTGCGCAGGACCCATGCGGTCCAGGCGGGCGACCTGCTGCTGGTCCACTCGGCCGCCGGCGGCGTCGGCCAGATCCTGACCCGCTGGGCCACGGCGCTCGGCGCCACGGTCATCGGCACCACCGGCTCCGCGGCCAAGCGCGACGCTGCACTCGCCGCCGGCTGCGCCGCCGTGATCGACCTCGACGGCGACTGGCCCAAGGCCTTCCTGGAGGCGACCGGCGGCGCCAAGGCCCGAGTCGTCTACGATGCGGTCGGCAAGGATACCCTGCTCCAATCCCTCGACTGCGCCGCCCCGTTCGGGCTCGTCGTCTCCTACGGCGCGGCGTCGGGGCCCGCCCCGGCGATCGATCCGGAACTCCTGAACAAGAAGGGCTGCCTGTTCCTGACCCGCCCCTCGGTCTTCCCGCACAACGCCGACCCGGCCACCTTCCGGGCCAACGCCGCCGACCTGTTCGATGCGATCGGCTGCGGCCACGTCGCGGTCGATATCGGGGCCCGCTTCCCCCTCGACCGGGTGGTGGAGGCGCACGCGGCGGCGGAGGCGCGGACGGTGACCGGGGCGATCGTGCTGGTGCCGTAAGAAAACGTTCGGCGTTCAAGACGTCGAGAATATCGCTCAGCCCGTTCACAACCTCATCCTGAGGTGCGAACGCAGTGAGCCTCGAAGGAGGCCTCCAGGGATCGCGGAGGTTACTGGAGGCCTCCTTCGAGGTCAGTCGATCTCCGATCGACTGACACCTCAGGATGAGGTTGTGGTTGGGATGGAAGCGGGATGCTGCGACACCTCAATTCATCCACCAGATCGCCGCGTTGAGCGCGCTCGCGTAGGCCACCCAGGCGGCGTAGGGCACGAGGACGAGGGCGGCGAGACGGTCGAGCGGCAGGAAGAGCCGGATCGTCCATAGGATCATCACCAGCAGGGCGACCACCACGACGAGGCCGCCGCCGAGGTCGTGCCGGGCGAAGAACACCGGCGTCCAAGCGCCGTTGAGGGCGAGCTGGACGAAGAACGCCCACAGGGCGAGCGTCCGGGTGCGCCGCAGGCCCCCCGTCGCCGGGGTGGTGCCGAGCACCCGCCAGCCCGAAAAGGCGATGAGCGTGTAGAGGATCGTCCAGGCGACCGGAAACAGCCAGTTCGGCGGCGTGAAGCCGGGCTTGGCGAGGCCCGCGTACCAAGTCGGAATGTTCGGCGTCGTCGCGAGACTCCCCACGACCGCCACCGCGGCGACGGGGGCGATCGCCGCGAGGAGGCGCGGCAGAGGCGAGAGGACGGGCCGGGCGGGACGGTGAAGCGTGGCGGTCGGCGGCATCTCGGGCTCGGGTGCTATGTGTCTCTCACAAAATTCCCGATCACCGTCGTCGCTCGCTCTGGCGACGTCAGCGCAACGGGAGTTTTGTGAGGTGCACTATACCGGGATGGAGGTTGCGCGCCGGCACCGGTTCTGCAAGGGCGGCGGGGGAGCAAAAAAATCCTCACCGCATCCTGGAGTCCGGCATGAGCAGCGCCCCGCGCCAATGGTCGAAGAAGAGCCTCGCCGCCCAGGCGCTCGGCCACGTCGATCCGGTCACGAAGGCGGTGGTGCCGCCGATCCACGTCGCCACCACCTACATCCGCGACCCCGACAACCATTACTCCTCCGGCTACGTCTACGGCCGGCCCGACAACGCCACGGTGCGCGAGGCCGAAGCGGTGATCGCGATGCTGGAGGAGGCGGAGGCCGGCGCGCTGCTGTTCTCCTCCGGCATGGCCGCCGCCACGGCGGTGTTCGGCGCCCTCGATCCCGGCGACCACATCGTCGCGCCGACCGTGATGTATTGGGCTTTGCGCCGCTGGCTCTCCGAGGAGGCGACCCGCTGGGGCCTGAATGTCGATTTCGTCGCGACCGACGACCTCGACGCGCTCAGAAGCGCGGTGCGGCCCGGGCAGACCAAGCTCGTCTGGCTGGAGACCCCGTCGAACCCGCTCTGGACCGTCACCGACATCGCGGGCGCCGCCGAGATCGCCCATGCGGCCGGCGCGCGCCTCGCCGTCGATTCCACCGCGAGCTCGCCGGTGGTCACCCGCCCCCTGAGCCTCGGCGCGGACGTGGTGATGCACGCCGCCACCAAGGTGCTCAACGGCCATTCCGACGTGATCGCCGGGGCGCTCGCCGGCGCCAAGCCCGACGAGTTCTGGGCCCGGATCCAGCGCATCCGCTCCGGCAACGGCGCGATCCTGGGGCCCTTCGAGGCCTACCTCTTGATGCGCGGCATGCGTACCCTGCACGTGCGCATCGCGGCCCAGATGGCGAATGCCGGCGATCTCGCCCGGCGGCTCTCGGCGCATCCCGCCGTGGCTCAGGTGCTGTATCCGGGCTTGGCCCGGCATCCCGGCCACGCGGTGGCGGCGCGCCAGATGACCGGCGGCTTCGGCACCATGCTGTCGATCCGGGTGGCGGCGGGCGAGGCGGCGGCGATCCGGGCGGCGGCCCGGGTGGGCCTGTGGAAGCGCGCGACCTCGCTCGGCGGCGTCGAGAGCCTGATCGAGCACCGCGCCTCGATCGAGGGCCCGAGCACCCCCTGCCCGCCGGACCTGCTGCGGCTCTCGGTCGGCATCGAGGATGCGGACGACCTCTACGCCGACCTGGACCAGGCCCTGCGGCAGGAGTGAGAGGCCGGACAATCCGGCCGCGGGAGCTTCCGGCACTGTCTGCGCGTTGAACCGGCGAAGCTTTTTCTTCTCCGGTTCACGGGAGACCCACCATGCCCGCCGCCCTGCCCTTCGCGCTCCTCGGCGCCCACCTCGTCCTCGTCGCGGCGGATGGTCCGCCGCGGCTCGACATCGAAGGCACTTGCCAATCCCCCGGCCGCGCCTCGGTCAGCCAGGAGGCCGGCTCGGACGGCTGCCTGCGCTCCGAGCGCTCGGCGGGCGACGAGCTGCGCAAGCGCTGGGGCCAGTTCTCCAGTTCGGCCAAGACCCAGTGCTCGCAGCAATCGCGCGCCGGCGGCTTCCCGAGCTACGTCGAGATGCTGACCTGCCTCGAACTCGCCAGCGGCGCCGTGCCGGTGACGAGCCCGACCAACCGCGCCACCGCCGGCCAGGGCAGCCCCGCCACCACCGGCAGCGTCCGCGGCCGCCCCGAGGAGCGCGCCGACAGCCTCACCGCCGAGCCGAAACCGAGCCAGCGCACCGACCCGATCAAGGTGCTGGGCAAGCCGGCGCAGTAGGGTTAAGCATATTTCGCAAGAGTGGTAACTGGCTCTTCGATAAGACCTGCGGCAAACAAAAATTTGAGCGGACGAAGCGTGCCTTACCGACGCAAGTCCGCTTAGCGCTACAGCACGGCGGCGTAGGGACGGAGCACGTCGACTGTCTCGACAAGGCCGGCGGCATCCATGTCGACGAGAAGCGCCTCCGGGTGCTTCTCGGGACGCTTGAATCGTAGCCGCATCGTGCGAATAGCCGCAGTCGCCCGGCCCATGTCGAGCGCGATGGTATCGGCTAGAAAAGCGTCGGTGGAACGAGCCTCCAGATCCAGCGGCAGAAGAATCTCCGCTGGAAAATCCTTCAAGTTGTCCGTCACGATGACCGAGGCTCGCGTCTTGATCGCTGCAGCCAGGACGTGGGCATCGTCCTTGTCCGGCAGTTTTTCACCGTGGATCAGGAGATCCGTGAAGCCCGTGACCATGGCCTCCTCGAACGCTGCCTCCATGTTGGCTCGCGCGCGCATCGCGTGGGCATCAGCGTCGGGAACACCCTTGCCTGACAGAATCTCCGCGATGGCGCGCTCCGTCTCCGTCAGGACGGGCTCTGACCATCGAACGCGAAAGAACTCAGCCTCCGCCAACGTCAGCAGCAGGTTCCGCTTCAAGGCACCGGCAAGTGCGCAGGCATCGATGAAGGCGGTGAAGCGGCTGGCGAACATGGTTCAGAGATGCTCGGCGTCCATCTCCGCCAGGGCGGACAACGCTTCGCCCCGCTTGGCATCCCGCGCTCGCTTGTAGTCGAACAGATGCTCCGCCTTGATCCGGCGATGCCGCCCGACCAGCGTGTGGGGGATCTCCTGCCGGTCGAGCAGGGAGATGAGGAACGGCCGCGAGACGTTCAGCAGGTCGGCCGCCTGCTGGGTGGAGAGCATCTGTCCGACCGACACCAGCGTCACCGCATGGCCGCTGCCGACATGCCGCAGCAGGTCGATCAGCAAGTTCGACAAGGCGGGGGTGAGCGTCACCTCGACCGGGGATTTGGCCTGGTCGAGGATGCGCAGGCTCGTTCGGTCGGTCGCGTGACTGGCCAGGATCGTACGGAGCTGGTTGGCCGCCGCCCGCTCGTCGTCCGAGGGAAGGCGACGACCGAGAGGTTCGACGTAGGCCGGCGCAGTCATGAAGGCCCCCTCTTTCCGAACCGAAGCGATCCCACTATTCGCAACAATCGCAACGAACGCAACAGTCGAAACGCGGGGATCGTGAGAGGCGTTCCGGTCGCTCAGATGTCCCGTGACGGCAGCGCCTTCGCGTCGTCGGTCGCCGTGGCGAGCCAGACCGGGGCCTCGCCGCGTACCTGAAGCGACCGGGCAAGGGCCGGCGGCGCGGCGCGGGCGGCGGCGAGGTCGCGCAGCTCCGGGGCCTGGGCGGTGTCGTCGACCGTGAGGAACAGGCCGCGCCGGCGCGCCGCCTGGCCGAGATCGGCCCGGCTCGTCAGGACGCTGAGGGCCGGGCTCACCAGGAGCGCGAGGACGAGCGGCGCCATCCAGAGGGCCAGCAGCGCATCGGCGGCGTAGGCCACGGCCGCCGCCAGCAGGCCACCGGCGACCAGCGAATCGGCCTGGAGCCGGCAGGCCTCGGACCACGGCACCCTGCGGTCGTCGCGCACCTGGGTATCCCAGCGCACCACGCGACCCGCAAAGGTCGTCGCCACGGCGCCGGCATTGAACAGGGTCATGACCGGCCAGAGCAGCACCCACAGCGCCTGCTCGAGGGCGGCGCTCACGAGCAGGTTCCGGGTGCCCCCGAAGGCGGCGCGGCGCTGAGAAGACATGAGGACGTGGCCGAGGCTGAGGAGCTTCGGTGCCGCCAGCACGGCGAGGCTCAAGGATGCCAGGATCGCCGCCGCCGGGCCGTCGCCGGTGAGGCCGTAGGCGAGCAATCCGAGATCGCCGCTGCGGATCGCCTGCCAAGTCCCGAGGGCCAGGAAGGCGACCCAGACCGGCGAGGCGAGGTAGGACAGGATGCCGGCGCCGAGGTGCCAGCGGCTGCCGGCGGTGAGGCCGGGCAGACCGATGATGCCGAGATGCTGCAGGTTGCCCTGGCACCAGCGCCGTTCGCGGCCGAGCAGGTCGGTGAGGTTGGTGGGCATCTCCTCCCAGGTGCCGGGCTCTTCCGGCAGGAGGCGCACTTCCCAGCCGGCCCGGCGCAGGAACGCCCCCTCGACCGTGTCGTGGCACAGGATCTCGCCGCCGAGCGGCGCGCGGCCGGGCAGCACCGGCAAGTCGGCGTTGGCCGCGAAGGCTTTGACGCGCAGGATGGCGTTGTGGCCCCAATAGCCGCCGTCCGGCCCCTGCCAGGTCTCCAGCGCTCGGATCGAGAGCGGGGCGTAGAGCCGCACGGCGAATTGCTGGATACGGGCGAACAGCGTGTCGCGCCCGGCGGCGTAGCTGACGGTCTGGATCAGGCCGGTGCGCGGGTTCTCCTCCATCAGCCGCACCAGGCGGCGCATGGCCGCACCGGTCATCAGGCTGTCGGCGTCGAGCACGATCATGAAGTCGTAGTCGTGGCCGTAGGTGGCGCAGAACTCGCCGATATTGCCGGCCTTGCGGCCGGTATTCTCCCGCCGGCGGCGGTAGCGGATCGCCGGCAGGCCGGACCCGGTGGTTTCGCGCCATGCCTGGATGCGGGCGAATTCGCGCTCCTCGGCCGCCGCAATCTCCGGGTCGCGGGTGTCGCTGAGAACGAAGATGTCGAGGTCGCGCCCGTCGCCGCCAGTGCGGGCCAGCGATCGCGCCATCACCCGGATCGCCGCGAAGACCGCGGCCGCATCCTCGGCGTGGATCGCCACGACGGCGGCGGTGCGGCTGCGGCCGCTCGCCACCGGCGGCGTTGTCGCGGCCTGCCGCTCGATCACCGACATCACCCGGCCCCCGAGTCCGGCGGCGAGCGCGCCGTAAAGGTAGGTCCAGGCGATGTAGGACTGCCAGGCCATCGCCAGACAGAACAGCGCGAGCACGGCCGCTTCGAGCGGCCCGTCCGGCACGCCGGTCGCGGCGAGCGCCGCGGCCGCGAGGGCGAGCGCCGTCGCGACGGTCGGCAGGAACAGGGCCAGGCGGCGGCGGCGCAGGGACGCGGCCTCCCGCCGGGCGTCTTCCTTGACGTCCTGCCGGTGGGCGAATTCCGCGCCGGGCGCAGCCGGCACCGCATCGTGCGACGAGGGAACGAGGGGCATGGAGGGGTCGCGTGAACTCGGTGGAGGGGAGCCGAAGCGGGATGCCGGTCGAGCGCCGTCCAGGCGCTATCCTGCTGACATCTCTTGGAGCAATCGGGCTGAATGACGCCAGAACGATGACACCTGTTCGCGGCGTTCCCGCCCCATAGATACAGGATGGAGGTATCGGCCGAGGCAGGCCGGCAGCGGAGGAGCGCGACTTGTGCCGCAGACCATCCTGATTACCGGCGGGGCCGGCTTCATCGGCCGGGCCGTGGCGCGGGCCCTCGTCGCCCGGGGCGACCGGGTGCGCGTGCTCGACAGCCTGATCGAGCAGGTCCACGGGACGCAGGCCAGGCCCGAGGGGCTGCCGGACGCGGTCGAGCTGCGGCGCGGCGACATCCGCGACGGGCGCGCGGTGGCCGATGCCGTGGCCGGCGTCGACGCGGTGATCCACCTCGCCGCCGAGGTCGGGGTCGGCCAGAGCATGTACGACGTCGACCGCTACGTCGCGGTCAACGAGCACGGCACCGCGATCCTGTTCCAAGCCCTGATCGAGCGGCCGGTGCGGCGGGTGGTGGTCGCCTCCTCGATGAGCGTCTACGGCGAGGGGCTGTATCGCGGCGCCGACGGGCGGGTGCGCGAGGAGGTCGTGCGCCAGCCCCGCTCCGGCCCCGACGCGCCGTGGGATCCCCTCGACGAGGAGGGGCGGCCGCTCGTACCGGTGCCGACCCCGGAATGGAAGCGCCCGGCCCTGGCCTCGGTCTACGCGCTGGGCAAGTACGCCCAGGAGCGCCTGACCCTGATGCTGGCCCCAGCCTACGGCATGGAGGGCGTGGCCTTGCGCCTCTGGAACGCCTACGGGCCGGGCCAGGCGCTCTCAAACCCCTATACCGGCGTGCTGGCTATCTTCGCCTCGCGCCTGCACAACGGCGCGAGCCCGGTGATCTTCGAGGACGGGCACCAGCGGCGCGACTTCGTGCAGGTCGATGACGTGGCCCAGGCCTTCCTGCTCGCCCTCGACCGGCCCGGGGCCGCCGGCCAGGTCTACAACATCGGCTCGGGCGAGGACCGCTCGGTGCGCGAGGTCGCGGCCCTTCTCGCCCAGGCGATGGGCCGGCCGGACCTGCCGCCGGAGATCGCCGGCAAAGCCCGGGCCGGCGACATCCGACACTGCATCCCAGACATCACGAAGGCGCGCGACAAGTTGGGCTACCGTCCGGCCCGCGACTTCGCGGACGGGCTCAAGGAACTCGCCGCCTGGGTGGCGGAGCAGGAGGAGGCCCGGGACCGGGTCGAGGAGGCGCGCCGCGAGCTCGACCGGCGCGGGCTGGTGGCGTGATGACGGGTCACGCGATCACCGGCCGGCGCCCGGTCCTGATCACCGGGGGCGCCGGATTCATCGGCTCGAACCTCGCCGATTCCCTCGCGGCGGAAGGGCAGGACGTGCTCGTCTACGACGCCCTCATGCGTCCGGGGGTCGAGGCCAACCTCGCCTGGCTGAAGGAGCGCCACCCGCAGCGGGTCTCCGCCGTGACGGCGGACATGCGCGACGCGGGCTCCCTGTCTGCGGCGGCCGCGGAGGCCTCTTCGGTGGTCCACCTCGCCGCCCAGGTCGCCGTGACGACGAGCCTGACCGATCCGGCGGCGGATTTCGCCGTCAATCTCGGTGGGACGCTGAGCCTGCTCGAGGCCCTGCGCCGGCGCCCCGACCCGGCCCCGCTGGTCTTCGCCTCGACCAACAAGGTCTATGGCGACCTCGCCGACCTGACCTACCGGCGGGTGGGCGACGCCTACGCGCCGGAGGATCCGGAGATCCTCGCCCACGGCATCGGCGAGGACCGCCCCCTCGATTTCCACACGCCCTATGGCTGCTCGAAGGGCGGGGCTGACCAGTACGTGCTCGACTACGCCCGCAGCTTCGAGGTGCCGACCTGTGTCCTGCGGATGAGCTGCATCTACGGCCCGCGCCAGATGGGCACCGAGGACCAGGGCTGGGTCGCGCATTTCCTGATCCGGGCGCTGGAGCGCGAGCGGATCACGGTCTATGGCGACGGCTGCCAGGTGCGCGACGTGCTCGATGTCGGCGACGCGGTCGCGGCTTACCGGGCGGCGCTGGCGCGGATCGGGCAGGTGAAGGGCCGGGCCTACAATCTCGGCGGGGGTCCGGCCAACGCGGTGTCGCTGCGCCGGGTGCTCGCGGCCATCGAGGGCCTCGTCGGCCATCCCCTCGACCTGGGCTTCGAGGAGTGGCGCGCCGGCGACCAGCGCTACTACGTCTCCGACACCCGCCGCGCCGCCGCCGATCTCGGGCTCGGGGCGCCGCTGCCCTGGCACCGGGGGCTGACACGGCTGGCGGATTGGCTCGCCGAGAGCCGGGGCCTGCGCCTGATTCCCCGGGCGGTGCCGGCCTGAGCCACGCGCGAGAGACGCTTCGGTTCCAGCCTTGAGCCCGCGAAAACGGCATGGCGCTCACTGCGCCATGCGCCTGCGGCATGAGGCCGGTCCCATTGGTATCAATCGCTTAACCGCATTCGGGCGAAAAGCCCTTGTCGTCCGGAGCGGCCCCGCCACTTCTCAATAGTCGCCCCCAGTATCGCGATGCCCGTTCCCGGTCCAGGACAGCCGCTTTGAGAATCGCCCTCGTCAACCCGACCTGGAGCTTCGAGAACAGCATCTATTTCGGGTGCCGTTCCCCGCACCTGCCGATCGAACTCGGGGCCTGCAAGGTGCTGCTGGAGCGGGCGGGCCACGCGGTGCTGATGCTGGACGGGGCCCTCGACGGGCTCTCCCTGACCGCCCTGGCCGAGAGGGTGGCGGAGTTCGCCCCCGGGATGACGGTGGTGACCACCGCCCCGACCTACCTGTTCTGGCGTTGTGCCCAGCCCGAGCTGCGGGTACCCCGCGCCTTCCTCGACGCGCTCGGGGATCGCGGCGGCCGCACCGTCGCGGTCGGCCCGCACGGCTCGGTCACCCCGGAGACGACGCTCACCAAGCTCGCCTGCGACATCGTGGTGCGCGGCGAGTGCGAGGAGGTGGTGACGCGATTGGCCGAGGGCGGGCTTGCTCGGCTCGATGCCGTGCCGGCCCTCGCTTTTCGCGATGGACCTGAGACGGTCGTCACCGGCGGGCCGGCGGCGACTGGCTTCGTCGATCTCCCGGCCCTGTCCTGGCCCGACGCCTGGGTGGCGCGCCACGCCCACCACCACCACCGCTTCGACCGGGCGCCGGAGGGACCGGGTGCCGAGGTCGAGGCCTCGCGCGGCTGCCCTTATTCCTGCACCTTTTGCGCCAAGATCGACTTCCGGGACAAATACCGGCGGCGCGCGCTGCCGCACATCCTGGAGGAGGTCGACCGGTTGATCGCGCAGGGAGCGACCTATCTCTACTTCATCGACGAGATCTTCCTGCCGCAGAAACCGCTGCTGGAGGCCCTCGCCGCGCGCAAGGTGGAGTTCGGGGTGCAGACGCGGATCGACCTGTGGAAGCCCGACATGCTCGACCTGCTGGGTGCCGCGGGCTGCGTCTCGATCGAGGCCGGCGTCGAGAGCCTGACGGAGGCCGGCCGCGCGATGCTCGACAAGAATTGCCGCGCCTCGACCGACGATCTCGCCGAGCGCCTGATCCATGCTCGCCGCTCGGTGCCGTTCGTGCAGGCGAACCTGATCAAGGTCGCGGGCGACGATCCCGAGCTGGTGGCGGCCTGGCGCGACCGCCTGCGCGCCGCCGGCGTCTGGGCCAACGATCCCGTGCCGCTCTACCCCTACCCGTCCTCGCCGGATTACCGCCGCCTCTGGGGCGAGCCGGACGGCGAGGCCTGGGAGCGGGCGCACGCCCATTACCTCGGCCAGTTCGACCGCTTCAGCGACATCCAAGAGGAGCGGCCGGCCCCGTTGCGCGAGTTGGAGGCGGCATGCTGCCCAGCCTGACGGTCCCGGCCGGACGTCCCCTCCCCTACCGGGGGGCGCCGGTCCTGAACCTGTTCATGACCGTCGATGCGGTCGGCGGCGTCTGGCAATACGGGCTCGACCTCGCCGAGGAGCTGACCCGCCAGGGCATCGGGGTGACGCTCGCGGTGCTGGGGCCCGAGCCGTGCCAGGACCAGCTCCGCGCCGCCCGCGCCATCCGCGGCCTCGCCCTCTGCCCCCTCGGGGCGAGCCTCGACTGGACGGCGCTGACCCCCGGCGAGGTCGAGGCCGCCGCCGCGATGGTCGCCCGCGAGGCCGAGCGGGCCGGCGCCGACCTGATCCACCTCAACAGCCCGGCGCTCGCCGCGCTGACCGAGTTCTGCGCCCCCGTGGTGGCGGTGGCGCATTCCTGCGTGGCGACCTGGTGGGCGGCGATGCGCCCCGGCCCGCTGCCGCCGGACCTCGCCTGGCGGGCGAGCCTCGCGGCGGAGGGCTACCGCCGGGTCGACGCGCTCTTGAGCCCGACCCGCGCCTTCGCGGAGGCCACCGCCGCGACATACGGCATCGCCCCGCCCCGGGTGGTGCCGAACGGCCGGCGCAAGCCCGCCGACCGCGGCCAGCGCAGTCCGGCGGGCGCGGCCGCCTCGCCCTTCGCCTTCACCGCCGGCCGGCTCTGGGACGAGGGCAAGAACGCCCGCACCCTCGACCGGGCCGCCGCCCGGATGCAGCTGCCGCTGCTCGCCGCCGGCGACCTGAAAGGTCCGAACGCGGCGCAGTTCTCGCCCGAGCATCTGCGACCGCTGGGGCGACTCAGCGACCAGGACGTGGCGCGCTGGCTCGCCGGCAGCCCGATCTACGCCTCCGCCGCCCGCTACGAGCCCTTCGGCCTCGGCGTCCTGGAGGCAGCGAGCGCCGGATGCGCCCTGGTGCTCTCCGACATCCCGACCTTCCGCGAATTGTGGGACGAGGCCGCGATCTTCATCGCGCCCGAGGACGAGGCGGGCTTCGCCCACGCCATCGAGATGGTGGCGGCCGATCCCGCGATCCGGGCGCGGCTCGGCGCCGAGGCGCGGATGCGGGCCGAGGCGTTCACGGTCGAGGCGATGACGGCGGGCGTGCTCGATGTCTACCGGGCGGTGCTCGAGGCCCCGCCCCTGCGGGCCGGGGCGCCGGCGTGAGGATCGTCGCCTTCACGCATTCCCTGCGCTCGTGCTGGAACCACGGTAACGCCCATTTCCTGCGCGGGGTGCTGCGCGAGCTGCAGGCCCTCGGCCACACGGTGGCCGTGCACGAGCCGGCGGATGCCTGGAGCGTCGAGAATCTTCGTCGCGACCACGGCGAGGCGGGCCTCGCCTCTTCGCTGGCGCCCTACCCGGAACTGACGGCCACGATCGACCCGCCGGGCTCCGATCCGGAGGCGGCGCTCGACGGCGCGGACCTCGTGCTGGTGCACGAGTGGAACGCGCCGGCCCTCGTCGCCCGCATCGGCGCGGCGCGGCGCAACGGCGGCCGGTTCACGCTCCTCTTCCACGACACCCACCACCGCGCGGTGAGCGAGCCCGACGCGATGCGGGCCTACGACCTCTCGGGGTATGACGGCGTGCTGGCCTTCGGCGAGACGCTGGCCGAGGTCTATCGCGGCTGGGGCTGGGGACATCGCGTCGTCGTCTGGCACGAGGCCGCCGATACCCGCCTGTTCCATCCGCCGGCGGTGGAGGGTTTTCGCGAGGGACTGGTCTGGATCGGCAACTGGGGCGACGGCGAGCGCAGCGCCGAGCTGGAGCACTTCCTGTTCGGGCCGGCGCAGCGGGCGGGCTTGCCCCTCGATATCTGGGGCGTGCGCTATCCTGACGCGGCTCTCGCGACGCTGGGGCGCTACGGCGCCCGCTACCGCGGCTGGCTGCCCAATGCCCGCGCCCCAGAGGTCTTCTCGCACCACCTCGCCACCGTGCACGTGCCGCGGCGCTTCTACGTCGAGGCCCTGCCGGGCATCCCGACGATCCGGGTGTTCGAGGCTTTGGCCTGCGGCATCCCCCTGGTCTCGGCGCCCTGGCGCGACAGCGAAGGCCTGTTCACGCCGGGACGCGACTTCCTGGTGGCGCCGGACGGCGCGGCGATGGAACGCCACCTGCGCGACCTTGCGCGCGATGCGAGCTTGCGGGTGGAACTCGCGGAGCACGGTCTGCGGACGATCCGGGCGCGGCACACCTGCGCGCATCGGGCGGCGGAGCTGCTGGCGGTGGCGGAGCGGCTGCGGGGGTGAGCGGGACGGCTTTCCCCGTTCGAACCTATCCTTCGAAGGCCGACGGCTCCTGAACCCTCCCCCTCCACGGCAGGGCTATCGCATATGGCGAACGAGGCGTTCCAGGAAATCGTCGTCCCAGCCAGCCATCTGCATTTTGGTGTGGAGCGAGGCCTTGGTCGGATCACGACGCAGGTTATTGAGAGCCATGCGTCGGATCAGGGCGATGTTGCGC